>NZ_JBHXNP010000075.1:31421-47116 GCF_042719495.1 Streptomyces sp. NPDC058525 | reverse complement strand
GTTTCCTCTTTTTTTTATACTCCCCGGGGCGCCCCGCGCCCCCCCCCGCGCGCGGCCCCCGCCCGCCCCGGGGGCCGCCCCCCCCCCGCCGGGGGGGGGGCCCCCGACCGCGGGAGCGGGGATCAGCCCTTCAGCTGGGCTGACGCCTCCAGGGCGATCTTTTCGAAGACCGCCTCGTCGGCGGCGAAATCGGAGTCCGGGATCGGCGCGTGGATGACCAGCTCGGTGAAGCCCAGCTCGAGGTGACGGCCCGCGAAGTCGACGAACGCGTCCACGGACTCCAGCATCGTGTTCCGTTCGGGCGTGAAGCCGGTCAGGAGGATCTTCTCCATCGGCGCGAACTCCCGCCCGATCTCCTCGAACGCCGCCTCCAGCCGTCCGAACTGGCCACGCAGCGCCTCCAGCGACTGCTCGGGCGTGCCCTCCTCGAAGAGCTTCGGGTCACCCGTGGTCACCCAGGCCTGCCCGTGCCGCGCGGCAAGGCGCAGACCCCGCGGGCCCGTGGCGGCGACGGCGAACGGCAGACGCGGCCGCTGGACACAGCCGGGGATGTTGCGGGCCTCCACCGCGGAGTAGAAGGTGCCCTGCGAGCTGACCGCGCCCTCGGTCAGCAGCCTGTCCAGCAGCGGTACGAACTCGCCGAACCGGTCGGCCCGCTCGCGGGGGCTCCACGGCTCCTGACCCAGCGCGGTCGCGTCGAAGCCGTTGCCGCCCGCCCCGATACCGAGGGTGACGCGCCCGTCAGAGACGTCGTCGAGGGTGATGAGCTCCTTGGCGAGGGTCACGGGGTGGCGGAAGTTCGGGGAGGTGACCAGCGTCCCCAGGCGCAGCCGTTCGGTGGCCCCGGCCGCCGCGGTCAGGGTCGGCACCGCTCCGAACCAGGGCCCTTCGCGGAAGGTCCGCCATGACAGGTGGTCATAGGTGTACGCGGTGTGGAACCCGAGCCGCTCTGCCCGGACCCACTGGTCGCGCCCCCCTTCGTGCCATCGACGTACCGGAAGGATCACCGTGCTCAGTCGCAGACTCATGCGTTCGAGACTACGACCGCCCGATGTTTCACGTGAAACACGACTCCCGAACCCCTGTGTTTCACGTGAAACATCCGGGCCCCGGGACGGTACGGCCCCACCGTGGTCCGGCCGGTCCCGGGCGATGGGCGAAGATGGGTCGGTGACCTCGGCTCCCCAGCGCCCGGACGGGCCAACCCCCACCCCCCGGCTCATCGCCACCGACCTCGACGGCACCCTGCTGCGCGACGACAAGTCCGTCTCGCTCCGCACCGTCGCCGCGCTCGCCGCCGCCGAGGAGGCCGGGATCGAGGTCTTCTTCGTCACCGGACGGCCCGCCCGCTGGATGGACGTGGTCAGCGACCACGTCCACGGTCACGGACTGGCGATCTGCGCGAATGGCGCAGCGGTCGTCGATTTGCACGCCGGACGGGAATTCGTCCTGGTCAGGGCCCTTCCCCGGGCTGCCGCGATGTCCGTCGTGAAGGCACTGCGCAGTGCGGCGCCGGGCACCTCGTTCGCGGTGGAGCTGACCACCGGCATCAACTACGAGCCGGCGTACCCGCCGTTCTTCCAGGACCCCGGCGCCCACCTCGCCGTCGCCGAGAAGCTGCTCGACGAGGACACGGAGGTGAGCGCCCCGCCCGTGCTCAAGCTCCTCGCGCACCACGCCGAACTGGCCCCGGACGAGTTCCTCGCCCTGGCCCGCGAGGCTGCGGGCGAGTACGCCTCGATCACCCGCTCCAGCCCGACCGCCCTGCTGGAGATCAGCGGACAGGGCGTCTCCAAGGCGAGCACCCTGGCGCTGTGCTGCGCCGAGCGCGGCATTTCCCCCGCCGAGGTCGTCGCCTTCGGGGACATGCCGAACGACGTGGAGATGCTCAGCTGGGCCGGCACCTCCTACGCGATGGGCAACGCCCATCCGGACGTGATCGCGGCCGCGTCCGGCAGTACGACGGCCAACAACGAGGACGGGGTCGCCGTCGTCATCGAGCGCATCGTGGCCGACCGGATCGCTCAGCGCCAACAGTAGGGACACCCGGGGCTGCTGCCCCCGGACTCCGGTGAACGCGCCGGCCGCGCCGGCCGGCCCTAGAGCGGGGCCTCCCACACCAGGGTCGTCCCGCCGCCGTCCTCCCCGATGCCCGGACCGTACGAGCTCGCGCCGCCCAGCGACTCGGCCCGCCGGCGCAGGTTCCGCAGCCCGCTGCGCCGCCCGCCCTCGGGGATGCCCACCCCGTCGTCGGCGACCTCCAGCCGGACCCCGGGGCGTCCGTCCGCCAGCGTGATGGTGGAGTCCAGGACCACCTCGATCCGGGAGGCCTCGGCGTGCCGGAAGGCGTTGGACAGGGCCTCGCGCAGCGCGGCGATCAGGTTCTTGCCCACCAGCTCGCCGACGACCGCGTCGACCGGACCGAGGAAGCGGTGCGCGGGCTTGAAGCCGAGCGGCACGGCGGCCATGTTGATCTCCCGGAGCACCCGGGTGCGCAGCCCCGAGGGGGCCTCCGCCGGGCCCTGCTGGAGGGCGAAGATCGCCGTACGGATCTCCTGGATCGTCACGTCCAGCTCGTCCACGGCCTTGCCGACCCCGTCGCGGACCTCGGGGACGATGGACCGGCGCTGCGCGCCCTCCAGCATCATCCCGGTCGCGAACAGCCGCTGGATGACGAGGTCGTGCAGGTCCCGGGCGATGCGGTCGCGGTCCTCGAACACGGCGAGTCGTTCCCTGTCGCGCTGCGCCTCGGCCATCATCAGCGCAAGCGCCGCCTGCGAGGCGAACTGCGTGGCCAGGGTCCGCTCGGCCTCGCTGAACGGCCGTTTGCCGCGCGCCCTGGGGGTCACCAGGGCGCCCAGCACCCGGCCTCCGCTGTGCAGCGGCAGCATCATGCAGGGCCCGTACTGACTGGTCAGCTTGCTGATCATGCGCGGGTCGGAGGACGCGTCGTCCACGAAGACCGGTTCGCCCTGGAGGAGGTTGTGCACGACCGGGCTCTCGGCGGGGACCACCACACCGAGGGAGGTGGCCGGGTTCTCGGCGGAGACGGCGACGATCTCCATCCCGCCGTCCTCGGCGGGCAGCATGACGATCCCGGCCGAGGAGTCCGCCAGCCGGCGGGCCTGCTCGGCCACCACCGCGAGGGCGTCGTCCGCGTCCCCGCCGGACAGCAGGGCGGTGGTGACGGCCACCGAGCCGTCGATCCAGCGCTCCCGCTGGGTGGCCGCCTCGTACAGCCGGGCGTTGCCGATGGCGATGCCCGCCTCGGTGGCCAGGACGCGGACCATGTGGACGTCGTAGTCGTTGAACGGGCCGCCGCCGTTCTTCTCGGCGAGGTAGAGGTTGCCGAAGATCTCCCCCTGGACGCGGATCGGGACGCCGAGGAACGTCTTCATGGTCGGGTGGTGCGGCGGGAAGCCGGCGGAGCGCGGATCCTTCGTCAGATCCTCGAGCTGGACCGTGTCGGGATGCGAGATCAGCGCCCCGAGCAGGCCCCGTTTCCCGTCCGGACGGTGACCGATCTTCCGGGCCAGCTCGGAGCTGATCCCGAAGGTGACGAAGTCCGAAAGCCCCCGGCCCTCGGTGTCGACGACGCCGATCGCCGCGTAGCGGGCGTCCGCGAGCTCGGCCGCGGTCTCGCAGATCCGGTCCAGCGTGGAGTGCAGTTCGAGCCCGGTACCGACCGACCTCATGGCCTCCAGCAGTTGCGGCACCCGGGCCGTGAGCTCGGTGGACAGGCCTTGCAGACTCCTGGTGGCCTGGGTGGCGGCCTCCAGCGGGTCCGGCGTACCCGGTGTTGGTTCCGGCGGTTCCTGGGACTCCTGCACTGACATGTCCTTGAGACTAGTTAGTCCCGATTAGTGGGGAAAGTCGGCATGGGGAAAGTCGGCCACCATACCGTCGGCCTCCCGTTCCCGCTCCAGCAGCCGCCGCAGCGGTCCCTCGGCGGCGGCCAGCTCGGCGTAGCCGCCCCGCTGTACGACCTCGCCGCCGTCGAGCACGAGCACCTCGTCGACCGCCTCCAGTCCGGCCAGCCGGTGCGTGATCAGCACGGTGGTGCGGCCCTCGGTCGCCGCCAGCAGGTCCGCCGTCAGCGCGTCAGCCGTGGCCAGGTCCAGGTGCTCGGCCGGCTCGTCCAGCACCAGGACGGGGAAGTCCGCGAGCAGCGCCCGGGCCAGGGCCAGTCGCTGGCGCTGGCCGCCGGAGATCCGCTCACCGTGTTCGCCGACCAGCGTGTCGAGCCCTTCCGGAAGCCCGTCGGCCCACTCCAGGAGCCGCGCCGCGGCGAGCGCGTCCCGCAGCTCCTCCTCGCTCGCTCCGGTCCGGGCCAGCCGCAGGTTCTCCCGTACGGAGCTGTCGAAGAGGTGCGCGTCCTGGGCGCAGAGGCCCACGAGCGCGCGGACGTCATCGCCGTCGAGAGCGCGCGCGTCGGTCCCGCCCAGCGTGTACGTGCCTGCGCACGGGTCCAGGAAGCGCAGCAGGACCTGCGCCAGGGTGGTCTTGCCGGAGCCCGAGGCACCGACGACGGCGATGCGCCGGCCGGCCTCCAGGGTCAGGTCCACACCCCGCAGCGCGTCCCTTTCCTGGCCCGGGTGCCGGGCACCGAGCCCGGTCAGCCGCAGCGGGAAGGGCGAGCCCGGAGCGGCGGCGGGCCGTCCCGGCTCGGCGACCGGAGCGGGCGCGTCGATGACCTCGTAGACCCGCTCGGCGCTGCGCCGTACCCGCTGGCGGTACTGGACCGCGAGCGGCAGGCCGTTGACCGCCTCGAAGGCGGCGAGCGGGGTCAGCACGGCGACGGCCATGGCCACCCCGGACAGCCGTCCGTCGTGCACGGCGTTCGCGGCCGCGGCCGCGGCGGCCACGACGGTCAGGCCGCAGACGAGAGCGGACAGCCCGCCGCCCAGACCGGCGGCGGCCGCTCCGCGCGCGGCGATCCGTGTCAGGACGCCGTCGCTCTCCCGGGTCCGGCCCTTGCGGTCCTCCAGCGCTCCGGCGACGGTCAGCTCCGCGGTGCCGGTGAGCAGATCGGCCACCCGGGTGGCGAGCTCGCCCCGGGCGGGCGAGAGCCGGCGTTCGGCACGCCGCGCACAGGCCCCGCTGACGAGCGGCACACCGACGCCGGCGGCGAGCAGTCCGACGGCGAGCGCGGCTCCGGCCTCCGGCAGCAGCCAGGTGGTGAAGGCGACCGAGCCGGAGCCGACGAGCACCGCGGTCCCGACCGGCAGCAGCCAGCGCAGCCAGTAGTCCTGCAGCGCGTCGGCATCGGCGACCAGCCGGGCCAGCAGGTCACCGCGCCGGTGCTCGCGCAGCCCGGCGGGGGCGATGCGCTCCAGCCTGCGGTACACGGAGACCCTCAGATCGGCGAGCATCCGCAGCACGGCGTCGTGCGATACGAGCCGCTCCGCGTACCGGAAGACGGCCCGGCCCATTCCGAAGGCCCGGGTGGCCGTCACGGCCACCATCAGATAGAGCACGGGCGGCTGCTCGGAGGCCCGCGAGATCAGCCAGCCGGACACGGCCATCAGCCCGACGCTGCACCCCACGGCCAGCGCTCCGAGCAGCAGCCCGAGCCGGAAGCGGCCCTGCCATGCCTTGGCCACGGCCCGTACCCGGCGCAGCGGATCGCTCCCGCCCGAGTCGGTCCCGCCGACGACGGCGCGCGACCGCTCGGCCGCGGGGCCGAGGATCCACTCCCCGGCGTCGGGCGAGGACGGGCCGGGAGCCTCGGCCGAGGGGGCGGCGGCGGGCCGGGGGAGCGGTCCGCGGTCGGCGCCCGCGGCGGTCATCGGCACCACCCGGTCGGCGACCGCGAGCAGCGCCGGCCGGTGCACGACCAGCAGGACGGTCCGGCCCACGGCCAGCCGCCGCACCGCGTCCACCACTGCGGCCTCGGTCTCGCCGTCCAGCGCGGCGGTCGGTTCGTCCAGCAGCAGCACGGCCCGGTCCGCGAGGAAGGCCCGGGCGAGCGCCAGCCGCTGGCGCTGCCCGGCGGACAGCCCCACACCGCCCTCGCCCAGGGCGGTTTCGACCCCGCGCGGCAGCGCGGCCACGAACTCCCAGGCCCCCGCGTCCTTCAGGGCCCGGGCCACGTCCTCGTCACAGGCCTCCGGGCGGGCCAGCCGTACGTTCTCCCCGATGGTCCCGGCGAACAGGTGCGGGCGCTGCGGAACCCACGCCACCCGCTCCCGCCATGCCTCGGGCGACAGCTCGGCGAGGTCCGCTCCGTCGATCCGGACCCGTCCCGCGGTCGGTGCCACGAACCCCAGCAGCACCTGGAGCAGGGTGGACTTCCCGACTCCGCTCGGGCCGGTGAGGGCCACGCACTCCCCGGGTTCGACGGTCAGCGAGACGGGCCCGGGCGACTCCTCGCCGCGGCCCTCGTAGCGGACGGCCACCCCGTCGATCTCGATGCGCAGGGGGGCGCCGCCCGGCAGAACGGCCCCGCCGGCCGGACGCGCGACAGGGGTTTCGAGTACCTCGAAGATCTCCTCCGCGGCCGCCAGCCCCTCGGCGGCCGCGTGGTACTGCGCGCCGACCTGCCGCAACGGCAGGTACGCCTCGGGCGCCAGGATCAGGATGACCAGGCCGGTGTAGAGGTCCAGTTCCCCGTGGACCAGCCGCATGCCGATGGTGACCGCCACCAGCGCCACCGACAGGGTCGCCAGCAGTTCCAGGGCGAAGGAGGAGAGGAAGGCGATGCGCAGCGTCCGCATCGTCGCGCGCCGGTAGTCGTCGGTGATCTTGCGGATGGACTCGGCCTGGGCCTTGGCCCGTCCGAAGACCTTCAGGGTGGGAAGTCCGGCCACCACGTCGAGGAAGTGCCCCGACAGGCGGGACAGCATCCGCCACTGACGGTCCATCCGGGACTGGGTGGCCATGCCGATGAGGACCATGAACAGCGGGATCAAGGGGAGGGTGACGACGATGATGGCCGCCGACACCCAGTCCTCGGTGACGATCCGGGCGAGCACCGCCACCGGTACGACCACCGCGAGCCCCAGCTGGGGCAGGTAGCGGGAAAAGTAGTCGTCGAGCGCGTCCACGCCCCGGGTGGCCAGGGCGACCAGCGACCCGGTCCGCTGGCCGGTCAGCCAGCCGGGCCCCAGATCCGCGGCCCGGTCCAGCAGCCGGCCACGCAGTTCGGACTTGACCGCCGCACCGGCCCGGTGCGCGGCCAGCTCCGTCAGCCAGGCGACGAGGCCGCGCCCCAGCGCCACCGCCGCGAGCAGCAGCAGCGGCGTCCGGAGCGCGGCGCCGCCCAGACCCTCCTCGAAGGCACCGACCACGATCTCGGCGATCAGCATCGCCTGACCGACGACCAGCCCCGCCCCGGCGAGGCCCAGGGCCACCACCGCGGCCAGGAAGAGGCGGGTGGAACGGGCGTACCGAAGCAGGCGCGCGTCGATCGGTTTCACGTGAAACATCCCCCAGGCAGGGTCAGTCGGTCAGGCAGGAGGGTCTCGGCGGCGGTGCCGCAGCGCTCGGGAACTCAGTGCGCGTCGACGATGTGCTGCGTTCCGATCCGCTTGCGGAACACCCAGTAGGTCCAGCCCTGGTAGAGCAGGACCAGCGGCGTGGCCACTCCCGCGCACCAGGTCATGATCTTCAGGGTGTACGGGCTGGACGAGGCGTTGGTGACCGTGAGGCTCCAGGCGTCGTCCAGCGAGGACGGCATGACGTTCGGGAAGAGCGTCAGGAAGAGCATCGCGACGGCTGCCGCGATGGTGACCCCGGACAGGGCGAACGACCAGCCCTCACGGCCCACGAGGTTGAACCCGAGGGCCGCGACCAGGGCCACCACGGCCACAGCCATCGCGACCAGGCTCGCCCCGTCGCCGCGCGAGACCTGCGTCCAGATCAGGAACACCAGGGCGAGCACGGCGGTGACCACACCGAGCCGGGTGGCCAGGGCGCGGGACCGGTCGCGGATGTCACCGACCGTCTTGAGCGAGGTGAAGACCGCGCCGTGGAAGGTGAACAGGGTGAGGGTGACCAGGCCGCCGAGGATCGAGTAGACGTTGAGCAGGTCGAAGAAGGTGCCGACGTACTCCTTGTTCTGATCGATCTTCACCCCGCGGACGATGTTGGCGAAGGCCACGCCCCACAGGAACGCGGGGATCAGCGAGGTCCAGAAGATCGCGTGCTCCCAGTTGGTTTGCCACTTGTCCTCGGGGCGCTTGTGCCGGTACTCGAACGCCACCCCCCGGATGATCAGGCAGACCAGGATGAGCAGCAGCGGCAGGTAGAACCCGGAGAAGAGGGTGGCGTACCAGTCGGGGAACGCGGCGAAGGTCGCGCCGCCCGCGGTGAGCAGCCAGACCTCGTTGCCGTCCCAGACGGGCCCGATCGTGTTGATCAGGACCCGCTTCTCCTTACGGTCACGGGCGAGCAGCTTGGTCAGGACGCCAACTCCGAAGTCGAAGCCCTCCAGGAAGAAGTAGCCGATCCACAGGACGGCGATGAGCACGAACCAGACGTCGTGGAGTTGCATCGTGCGGTCTCCTCAGCCTCAGTACGAGAAGGCCATCGGCCGGTCGGGGTTCTTGTCGTCCCCGCCGATCTTGGTGGGCGGGTTGAGGTCGGCCTCGGTGAGCTCCGGGGGGCCGAGCTTGACGTACTTCACCAGCAGCTTGACCTCGATCACGGCGAGCACCGCGTAGAGGGCAGTGAAGCCGATCATGGATGTGAGGACCTCGCCCTGGGACACGCCGGGCGAGACGGCGTCACTCGTGCGCAGGACTCCGTAGACCACCCAGGGCTGGCGCCCCATCTCGGTGAAGATCCAGCCCCAGGAGCTGGCTATGAGCGGGAAGCCCATGGTCCAGAGCGCGACGATCCAGTACAGCCGTCCCCACTTGGGGCTCAGCGCCTTCTTGAAGAGGACCAGGTGGGGGACCTCGTCCTCCGAGGTCCGCAGCCCCGGCGGCAGCATGAACTTCTTGCGGGTCAGCCACAGCCCCAGCACGCCCACGCCCAGCGAGGCCATGCCGAAGCCGATCATCCAGCGGAAGCCCCAGTAGGCCACGGGGATGTTGGGCCGGTAGTCGCCGGGCCCGAACTTCTCCTGCTCGGCCTTGTTGACGTCGTTGATGCCCGGGACGAAGGAGGTGAAGTCGTCATTGGCCAGGAAGGACAGCAGGCCGGGGATCTCTATCGCGACCTTGTTGTGGCCCTTGTCGACATCGCCGTAGGCGAAGATCGAGAAGGGCGCCGGCGCCTCGCCGTCCCAGAGCGCCTCGGCCGCGGCCATCTTCATCGGCTGCTGCTTGAACATGACCTTGCCGAGCAGGTCGCCGCTGATGGCGGTGCCGAGTCCGGCGATGATCAGGGTGACCAGGCCGAGCCGCAGCGAGGTCCGCATCACGGGGATGTGCTTCTTGCGCGCCAGGTGGAAGGCGGCGATGCCGACCATGAAGGCGCCGCCGACCAGGAACGCGGCCGTGATGGTGTGGAAGAACTGGGTGAGCGCGGTGTTCTGGGTGAGGACGAGCCAGAAGTCGGTGAGTTCGGCGCGGCCGCGTTCCTCGTTGATGCGGTAGCCGACGGGGTGCTGCATCCAGGAGTTCGCGGCCAGGATGAAGTAGGCGGACAGGATGGTGCCGATGGACACCATCCAGATGCAGGCGAGGTGGATCCTCTTCGGCAGTTTGTCCCAGCCGAAGATCCACAGGCCGATGAAGGTCGACTCGAAGAAGAAGGCGATCAGCGCCTCGAAGGCCAGCGGGGCCCCGAAGATGTCACCGACGAACCGCGAGTAGTCGGACCAGTTCATTCCGAACTGGAACTCCTGGACGATGCCGGTGACGACACCCATCGCGATATTGATCAAGAAGAGCTTTCCCCAGAACTTCGTGGCCCTGAGGTACTTCTCCTTCTCGGAACGCACCCATGCGGTCTGCAGGCCGGCCGTCAGTGCGGCGAGCGAGATCGTCAGGGGGACGAAGAGGAAGTGGTAGACGGTGGTAATGCCGAACTGCCATCGCGCCAGTGTCTCGGGCGCCAAAGCCAGGTCCACGTCGTCATCTCCTTCGGGTCACCGTGGTCACAGCCGCAGCCTGCCTGTTGTGTCCCACTCAAATCGGGAGGAAGCGGGACACGCTTGTGAACGCGTTCACATTCACAAGCATTATGGCGCACTGACTTTCGGGCTCTTCGGGCGGGGTCCCCTCTAGCCAACAGTTTCAACAGATTGTTGAATGCGGCTCATGAAGATTCGAATCTCCTGGCCCGCGGGCCATCTCACCGCGACCCTCGACGAGACCCCGACCGCCAAAGCGCTGGCCGAGGCCCTTCCGATCTCCGCCTCCGCGAACACCTGGGGCGAGGAGGTCTACTTCGACACCGGCGTCTCCGTCGCACTGGAGCACGACGCACGGCAGGTCGTCGAGCCCGGCACGGTCGCCTTCTGGACCGAGGGGGACGCGCTCGCCCTGCCCTACGGCCCCACTCCCATCTCGCGCGGAGGCGAGAGCCGCCTGGCGAGCCCGTGCAACGTGCTCGGCTCCTTCGACGGCGACCCCCGCCTGCTGTCCACCGTCCGCGACGGCGATCCCATCCGCGTGGAACTGGCCTGACCCGGCCTACAGCTCCTTGAAGAAGGCCTCCGCCGTGTGCAGGAAGAGGTCGTTCGCCTCGCACTCACCGATCGTGACCCGCAGGCCCTCGCCCGCGAAGGGCCGGACCACCACACCGGCCTTCTCGCAGGCCGCCGCGAAATCGGCGGTCCGCTCCCCCAGCCGCATCCACACGAAGTTCGCCTGGGTGTCCGGCACGGTCCAGCCCTGCGCGAGCAGCGTCTCGTGGACCCGCTTGCGCTCGCCCACCAGCGCCCCGACCCGGCCCATCAGCTCGTCCTCGGCGCGCAGCGAGGCCACCGCCGCGTCCTGGGCGAGCTGGCTGACACCGAAGGGCACCGCCGTCTTGCGCAGCGCCGCGGCCACCGGCTCGTGCGCCACCGCGAAGCCGACGCGCAGGCCGGCGAGCCCGTACGCCTTGGAGAACGTACGCAGCACGGCGACGTTCGGGCGGTCGCGGTACAGCTCGATGCCGTCCGGCACGTCGGTGTCGCGCACGAACTCGCGGTAGGCCTCGTCGAGCACCACCAGGATGTCCGAGGGCACCCGGTCCAGGAAGCGCTCCAGCTCGGCACGGCGCACGGCGGTGCCGGTGGGGTTGTTGGGGTTGCAGACGAAGATCAGCCGAGTCCGCTCGGTGATCGCGTCGGCCATCGCGTCCAGGTCGTGCACGTCGCCCTCGGTCAGCGGCACCTGCACCGAGGTCGCGCCCGAGATCTGCGTGATGATCGGGTACGCCTCAAAGGAGCGCCAGGCGTACATGACCTCGTCGCCCGGGCCGGCCGTCGACTGGATCAGCGACTGGGCCACGCCCACCGAGCCGGTGCCGGTGGCGACGTGCTCGACCGGCACCCCGAACCGCTCCGCGATCTCGTTCACCAGGCCGGTGCAGGCCATGTCCGGGTACCGGTTGAATTTCCCGGCCGCCGCGACCGCGCTCTCCAGCACCCCGGTCAGCGGCGGGTACGGATTCTCGTTCGAGGACAGCTTGTACGCGACGGGCCCGCCCGCGGCCGCCGGCTTGCCCGGCTTGTACGTGGGAATGCCGTCCAGCTCGGCGCGCAGCTTCGGGCTCTTCTCGCTCACCGCAGGTCCTCCTCGACCATCCCGTCCGACGTCGCCGTCGACTCAATACTGCTCACCTTATGAGGATTCCGCTCTCCCGAGAATGGGGGCGCCTGGAATGCGGGGGAGCGCGCGCATATATGCGCGCGCTGGTGGCCTGCGCCGTGGCGCGCGTCCCTCGTGCAGGTGAGTTGAGACCGGCCCGGAGGCACACCGTTTTGGCATGCCCGTGGCCGCCGACAAGCGCCACCACAGAGTGCAGGGATCAAAAGCCTTCAGTTCCAAGGTCATTGGGGGTGGCGAACCGTGCAGAAACGTGCCTGTCAACGCGTGCATATGCACACGGACCACCCACCCCGCCGAGCCCTACTATCGGCTCGCCATGACAGCAGCAGGGAAGCATCAGGTGAGCCGGACCGAGACCACCCGGCGGGCCGCCGGCCGACAGGGCCGGGCAGGCATCAGGGACGTGGCCGCCGCGGCGGGCGTCTCCATCACAACCGTCTCCGACGCGCTCAATGGCAAGGGGCGGCTGCCGGACGCCACCCGCCGCCACGTCCGCGAGGTGGCCGACAGGCTGGGCTACCGCCCGTCCGCCGCCGCCCGCACCCTCCGTACCGGCAAGTCGGGCCTCATCGGCCTGACCGTGACGACGTACGGGGATGAACCTTTCACCTTCACCGAATTCGCCTACTTCGCCGAGATGGCCAGGGCCGCCACCTCCGCAGCGCTCGCCCGCGGCTACGCCCTCGTCATCCTCCCCGCCACCTCCCGACACGACGTGTGGTCCAACGTCGCCCTCGACGGCACCGTCGTCATCGACCCCTCCGACCACGATCCCGTCGTCAGCGAACTGGTCCGCCAGGGCCTGCCCGTGGTCTCCGACGGCCGCCCGGCAGGCTCCCTCCCCGTCACCGCCTGGGTCGACAACGACCACGAGGCCGCCGTACTCAACCTGCTCGACCACCTCGCCGCCGCCGGCGCCCGCAGAATCGGGCTGCTGACCGGCACCACCACCGACACCTACACCCGGCTCTCCACCACCGCGTACCTCAACTGGTGCGAGCGCGTCGGCCAGGACCCCGTCTACGAGTCCTACCCCGCCCACGACCCCTGCGCGGGCGCCGTGGCCGCCGACCGGCTCCTCGCCCGCCCCGACCGTCCCGACGCCGTGTACGGGCTCTTCGACCCCAACGGCACCGACCTGCTCGCCGCCGCCCGGCGCTACGGCCTGCGCGTCCCGGAGGACCTGCTGCTCGTGTGCTGCAGCGAGTCCACCGTGTACGCCAACACCGAACCGCCCATCACCACCCTCTCCCTCAAACCGCGCCGCATCGGCACCGCCGTCGTGCAGCTGCTCATCGACGCGATCGAGGGCGTGGACACCGGACGCCCCGTCGAACAGGTCGTCCCGACCGAACTCATCATCCGCACCTCGTCGCAGCGCAGGGAGCCCCGAACCACCGTCAGCCCGCCCCGCTCTCCGGAGCAGGACTGACCCGCTCCACCCCTCCTTGGACGGGACCTTTGGCACTGTCCGGGATTTCAGGGACACAGATACCGGGATAAAACGGTAGGAACGATCGGCTCCGGACAGGATTCACCACCCCTGGTGCGTCACAGAGCGCGAGCCGCATTCCTATGATGGGCGCACGACATCACGGACCCTCCTCCCTGGAGGTCAGGAGGGTCCGCAGGTGTACGGCAGCGCGACGGTGGTGGAGGGGTCGATGACTCAGGGGGCCGGTCAGGGACCCGCGATGCGGACGGAAACGCTGCGGGACTTCCGGGTGCCGGTCACCGAACCCGCTCCGTACGCCGTATCCGCCGGGCTGCCCGATGAAGCCCCCGTCTACGGCGAGTACCCGGCGTACTACGAGGAGGGCGCGCCGAGCGTGCCCCCGCAGCCGGGCTACACGCCGCACCCGGCCACCCCGCACACCGCACCGCCCGTCCCGCCGGCACCGCCCGTCCCGCAGCACGCGGCGTACGAGGCACACGAGGTGCACGGGGTCACGGAGCCGGCGCCCGAGGACGACGAGTTCGAGGGCTACACCCCGACCCACCGCGACCTGCCCGTCATCGGGCGCGGCGCGCTCGGCGGCCCCGGCGACACCGTGCAGGTCCAGTACGTCCCCCAGGACCCCGCAGTCGCCGGCCCCGGCCCGCTCTACGTGGTCGGCGACGTCCACGGCTACCTGGACGAACTCGTCACCGAACTCCACGCCCAGGGCCTCATCGACGCCGAGCGCCGCTGGTCCGCCGGAAACGCCCGGATCTGGTTCCTCGGCGACTTCACCGACCGCGGGCCCGACGGCATCGGCGTGATCGACCTCGTCATGCGCCTGTCCGCCGAGGCGGCGGCCGCCGGCGGCTACTGCAAGGCGCTCATGGGCAACCACGAGCTGCTGCTGATCGGCGCCAAGCGGTTCGGCGACACCCCCGTCTCCTCCGGCGCCGGCACCGCCACCTTCCAGGCCGCCTGGCTGCTCAACGGCGGCCAGCGCACCGACATGGAGCGCCTGCAGGACGTGCACCTCCAGTGGATGTCCCGCCTGGACGCGGCCGTCCTGGAGGAAGGGCACCTGCTCCTGCACTCCGACACCACGGCCTACCTGGACTACGGCGACTCGATCGAGGACGTCAACGACACCATCCACGAGCTGCTCAACCGCAACGACGCCGACATCACCTGGGACCTCTTCCGCAAGTTCACCAAGCGCTTCGCCTTCCGCGACGAGGAGACCGGCCCCGGAGCCGTACGCGAACTGCTCGGCACCTACGGCGGCAGCCGCGTGGTGCACGGGCACAGTCCGATCCCCTACCTGCTCGGCGAAGTGGGCACCGAGGACGGCGACGAGTCCCGCGGACCGGAGGCCGTGGACGGCCCCCATGTGTACGCGGAAGGGCTCGCCATCGCCATGGACGGCGGCGTCACGATGGCGGGCAAGCTGCTCGTCGTACAACTTCCCCTGAGTGACTGACGCTTGTCACGCTGGGGGTATTTCTGGAAAGCCCCTGTCAACCTGCGGCGTGGGCGCTCTACCATCGCTCTATCCGTAGCAGGCTCTCCTCCGTTTGTGCCGGCGCCCGGGTCTACGCGGGCAAACCGGCCTCCACGGAGCATCGGGGGATGCACATGACCAGCGCTCCGCACCTGCTGACCGAAGACCGACCGGAGTTCGATCGGCTCCTCGACGAGGCGCTGCGCACCGCACACGAACGGCCCGAGCTCGCCGCGATCGGCGAACGCCTGAACGCCGAACAGCTGCGCACCATGGCCCTGGGGGCCAGCGCCCTCCTGACCGCGGCAGCCGCCACCGAGTACGACCACTACGTGAAGGTCCGCGAGGAACGGCGCGACGAGGTCCTCTCCACTCCCGGGACGACCGGTGAGGACGCCGACGAGCAGGGCGGCGCGGGCCTCGGCGCGGTGATCGCCGTCCTGGCCCCCGTGCTCGCGGGCACCGCCATGCTGATCTTCCTGCTGGTGGGCTACATCCTGAAACTGATCGAACCCGAACCGGCCTTCGCCGACACCATGCTGACGGCGGGCTCGTTCTTCGGCGTGCTCACCGTCGCCTCCCTGGTCTTCGCCGTGATCGGCCTGCTGGTGACGGCCGTGCGCAACGGCGCGACCGAGGTCGCCGCGGACGGGTCCGAGGCGATACCGGACGAGGTCGCGCGGGCCCGCGAGGCCTGGCGGACCGCTCTGCTGGAGCGCGGCATCATGCCGTTCCTGCGGGACGCGCTGGCCGACCCCAGCGCGGGATCGGGGTTCCCGGCCCCTCGCAGACGCAGCAGCCGGATGCCTCACCTGGGGTACACGGCTCCGGACTTCACCAGCCCGGGATCGCCCTCCGAGAGCCCCCGGCCCGGCTACACGGCGCCGGACTTCTCGAGCCCGGACTTCGGCGGCCCGGAGCACGAGCCGAAGTAGGCCGTGCCCCGCTCCGCCCCCGGCGATGTTTCACGTGAAACAAGGGCGCCGCTCCACGGCCCCCACCCCCCGGGGGCGGGGGCCCCCCCCGGCCCGGAGCGCAAAGGTGCCCC
>NZ_JBHXNP010000075.1:0-31411 GCF_042719495.1 Streptomyces sp. NPDC058525 | reverse complement strand
CTTTCTCTGTCCCCCGGGGCCCCCCCCCCCCCCCCCGCGCCGGGCCCCCCCCCCCGCCCCCGCGCGTGAGCGCTGCGTCAGTCGGCCAGCGGCAGGTAGACGCGGCTGCCCGAGGCCGCGAACTCGGCCGACTTCTCCGCCATGCCCGCCTGGATCTCCTCGGCCTTCAGGTCGCCGCCGTGCTCGCGGCGGATGTCCTGCGAGATCTTCATCGAGCAGAACTTCGGACCGCACATGGAGCAGAAGTGCGCGGTCTTGGCCGGCTCGGCGGGCAGGGTCTCGTCGTGGAACTCACGGGCCGTGTCGGGGTCGAGGGCCAGGTTGAACTGGTCCTCCCAGCGGAACTCGAAGCGGGCGTCCGACAGCGCGTCGTCCCACTCCTGGGCTCCGGGGTGCCCCTTGGCCAGGTCCGCGGCGTGCGCGGAGATCTTGTACGTGATGACGCCGGTCTTGACGTCGTCGCGGTTGGGCAGGCCCAGGTGCTCCTTGGGCGTGACGTAGCAGAGCATCGCGGTGCCCCACCAGGCGATCATCGCGGCGCCGATGCCCGAGGTGATGTGGTCGTACGCGGGCGCCACGTCCGTGGTCAGCGGGCCGAGCGTGTAGAACGGCGCCTCCTCGCAGATCTCCTGCTGGAGGTCGATGTTCTCCTTGATCTTGTGCATCGGGACGTGGCCCGGGCCCTCGATCATCGTCTGGACGTTGTGGCGCTTGGCGATCGTGTTCAGCTCGCCCAGCGTCTTCAGCTCGGCGAACTGGGCCGCGTCGTTGGCGTCCGCGATGGAACCGGGGCGCAGGCCGTCACCCAGCGAGTACGTGACGTCGTACGTCGCGAGGATCTCGCAGAGCTCCTCGAAGTTCGTGTAGAGGAAGTTCTCCTTGTGGTGCGCCAGGCACCAGGCGGCCATGATCGATCCGCCGCGGGAGACGATGCCGGTCTTGCGGCGGGCGGTCAGCGGCACGTAGGGCAGCAGCACGCCGGCGTGGACCGTCATGTAGTCGACGCCCTGCTCGGCCTGCTCGATGACCGTGTCCTTGTAGATCTCCCAGGTCAGGTCCTCGGCGCGGCCGTCGACCTTCTCCAGCGCCTGGTAGAGCGGGACGGTGCCGATCGGGACGGGGGAGTTGCGCAGCACCCACTCGCGCGTGGTGTGGATGTTGCGGCCCGTCGAGAGGTCCATGACCGTGTCGGCGCCCCACTTGGTCGCCCAGGTCATCTTGTCGACCTCCTCCTCGATGGAGGAGGTGACCGCTGAGTTGCCGATGTTGGCATTGACCTTCACCAGGAACCGCTTGCCGATGATCATCGGCTCGATCTCGGGGTGGTTCACGTTCGCCGGGAGCACCGCGCGACCTGCGGCGATCTCCTCGCGGACGACCTCGGGGGCGACGTTCTCGCGGATCGCGACGTACTCCATCTCCGGGGTGATCTCGCCCCGGCGGGCGTACGCGAGCTGCGTGACGGCGGCCCCGCCGCGGCCCCGGCGGGGCTGGCGCGGGCGGCCCGGGAAGACCGCGTCGAGGTTCTTGAGCCCGCCCCGCGGGGAGGTGTGCTTGATCCCGTCGTCCTCGGGGCGCCCGGGACGTCCCGCGTACTCCTCGGTGTCCCCGCGGCTGATGATCCAGTTCTCGCGCAGCGGGGCCAGGCCGCGGCGCACGTCGGTCTCGATCTGCGGGTCGGTGTACGGCCCGGACGTGTCGTAGAGCGTCACGTCCTTGCCGTTGGTGAGGTGGACCTGGCGGACCGGCACCCGGATGTCGGGGCGGGAGCCCGCCACGTAGCCCTTGTGCCAGCCCGGCTTGCGCTCGGTCTGGCCGTCGGTGTCCTGGCTGACGGCAGACGTGCGTGCGTCCTGAATGGTCATGAGACCTATCTCCCTACGCCGGCATTACCCGGTAACAGGTTCGGCGGTCGACGCAGCCTCTTCCCGTACGCATCCGTGATGCTCGTACGGTGATCAGCGCCCTCTCAGCCCGGTGCTCCGAGCTCCCGCGTTGTGCAAAGGTGCCCCCACGCTAGCGTCATCTAGGGCGTGCTGAACAGTGGGCCCCCTCATCTCTTGCGATGATCTGCCAGTGACGACCTCGCCGCAGCCCCCCACCGAGCCCACGGATCCCAGTGGCCACACGAGCCATGCGCACTCGGGTTCCGGGCACTCCGCCGGTCACTCCCACAGCCATGGCCACGGCCCGGCGGCCCCCGTCTCGAAGCACCTGCGCAAGGTCATCGCGGCCGTGCTGATCCCCTTCGCCGCCGCCGTCTGCATCGGCATGGTGGTGCTCTGGCCGGGCGGCGCCCCCGCCCACGAGCGCACGGGCGTCGGCTTCGACCGCCAGACCCAGCAGGGCACCGTCGTCTCGCTCGAGCACGTCGACTGCAAATCGGTGAACGCCTCGCAGGTACCGACCACCGGGAACGTCACCACCCCCGAGGGCCGTGAGGCGCAGGCCGCGCAGACGGGCGAGTGCAAGAAGGCCACCGTGCGGGTCGGCACCGGGCCGGACCAGGGCCGCACCTTCGTGGAGATCGTCCAGCCGGGCGCACCACGGCAGCTGACGGACGGCCAGGAGGTGGTGGTCGCCTACGCGCCGGACGCCCCGCGCGATCTCCAGTACTCGGTGATCGACGTGAACCGCAAGTTCCCCATGGCGCTGCTGGCGGCCATCTTCGCCGTCGCGGTGGTCGTGGTCGGCCGGATGCGCGGACTGTTCGCGCTGATCGCGCTGGTCATCAGCTTCGGCGTGCTGACCCTCTTCATCCTCCCGGCCATCCTGCAAGGCTCGAACCCGCTGCTCGTCGCGGTGATCGGGGCGAGCGCGATCATGCTCATCGCCCTGTACATGTGCCACGGACTGACCGCCCGCACCTCGGTCGCCGTCCTCGGCACGCTCGTCTCGCTGCTGCTGATCGGCCTGCTGGGCTCGCTGTTCATCGACTGGGCGTTCCTCAGCGGCAACACCGACGACAACACGGGGCTGATCCACGGGCTCTACCCGGACATCGACATGAGCGGTTTGCTGCTCGCAGGCGTGATCATCGGATCGCTGGGCGTCCTCGACGACGTGACGGTCACCCAGACGTCGGCGGTCTGGGAACTCCACCACGCGGACCCGTCGATGGGGCCGCGCTCCCTGTACCGGGCAGCCATCCGGATCGGCCGCGACCACATCGCATCGGTGGTCAACACCCTGGTGCTGGCGTACGCGGGTGCCGCGCTCCCGCTGCTCCTGCTGTTCTCGATCGCGAACAGCAGCATGGGTTCGGTGGCGAACAGCGAACTGGTCGCGGAGGAGATCGTACGGACCCTGGTGGGCTCGATCGGCCTCGTCGCCTCGGTGCCGGTGACGACGGCGCTGGCTGCCCTGGTCGTCTCCGCCGACCGGCCGGGGACCCCGGGCACGGGATCGGCCTCGGGACCGGTCCGCGGCGGCCGGGGCCGGCGGCGCAAGCGCTGAATCGGTGGTGCCCGGTCAGCCCGCGTTCTGCTCGTTCTGCCGGGACTCGGCCAGGATCTTGCCGAGCGCCTCGTCCAGGTTCTCCTCGAAGTCGCCCAGGTTCCGCTCCTGACCGAGCGGTACGAGCCGGTCGGTGCGGTCGAGGAACGCGACGAGCGGCGCCGCGCCGGCGCGGAACAGAGCGCGGTCGCCGCCGACCTGGAGGCGGATGTGGACGTCGGACAGTTCCTCGGGATCGGTGGGGGCGATGTGCACATCGCCGTCACCGCACGGCTTGTTGATGCCGTCGAGGAGGAGCTCCCGGCCGAACGCCCAGGTCACGGGCGCGTCTCCGGGAAGGTGGAAGGTAAGGCGGACTGCGTAGGGATCACGAGCGTCGTACCGGAGTTCCACCGGGATCCGGAACGAGAGCTCCTCGGAAACGAGGAAGCTCATCATGACCTCTGCCTGTACCGACTCGCGCATTGCCTACCCCGCTGTAGTGGAAGTGGCCAGGAATGATCCCCCAGGGCCCTCTTGACAAGGGTGGTGGAAGCGCCAGCAGATCACAAGGAGTGAGTTTTCAGATACTGATAGAGAACGAGAGGGTGCTCAACAGCGCGCCTACTTCACTCCGTAGCCGATCGACTACACAAAGCAATCTTTCTTCCTGGTGCAAGGGTAGAGAAATCGCCATGGTCGCGGCGGCATCGCCCGCGGTAATGGGGATCGCGGCGCATACCGTGCCCAAGGCATATTCCTGGCGTTCGATTACAGGCTGCATCCGCTGCAAGGAACCGATCCGGTGTTCCAGTGACCTTTGATCGGGCACCGTATAAGGGGTGATGGCCTCGACCGGGTGCCGGTCGTAATAGTCCTTGCGCGTCTTCTCGTCGAGCTGGCCGAGCAGGCACTGCCCGATGGCGTGCGCGTGGCCGGTCTCGCGGAAATCGGCCCACTCCTCGCAGGCCGGGTTGGCCGGGGTGTCCGAGACACCCACGACCTCGATCTCACCCTCGCGGAACATCGCGAAGTAGACGGGGGCCCCGACGGCGTCGCGGAAGTGCGCGAGCGAGTCGAGGATCATGCTGCGACGTTTCTGCTGGAGTCCTCCACCGGCCAGGCGACCGGCCGCGGCGCCCAGCACGAAGACTCCGCTCTCTCTGCGCAGATAGCCCTCGTGGGTCAGGGTGCGCAGCAGGTGGTACGCGGTGGGAAGCGGGAGCCCGGCCTCGCGCGCCAGCTGTTTCGCCGGGGCTCCCTCGCTATGCGCGCCAACCGCTTCGAGCAGCCTCAGCGCCCGCTGTACCGAACCGATGAGAGTCGGCACTCCGGCGTTGTGAACCGAAGACAAAGCTCACCCCCAGGCGTGGCGGCGGGCTGTGGGGGCCCGCCCTGCGGGGGCCACCCCCGCGTATGCCGTGCTCCTGGGGGTCGTGCTCGGCACGTACTTGGGATAGCCGCGGTTCGGAGCAGTAGTACCGGCAGTCGGCGCCCAGGGGACGGCACAGATTGCCACTGTATCGGCCGGTTCCTGTGGTGTGAGCGGTTTCGCCCGGCACCTTCCCCCGACTGGCCCAATCCGGAACTCTCCGGGCCGGCTCCCTCTACCACTCACCCGAGGAAGAGGACTTCGCGCCGCGGCCGCTGAACTTCTTCACCACGAAGACCAGGCCGCCGACGAGGCCGACGAAGAGGAGCAGCTTGAAGACGATCGAGATCAGCGCACCGAGGATGCTCGTGATCACACCGCCGAAGACGAACAGCGCCAGCAGAGGGACCGCGACCCACTTGACCCACCAGGGCATGCCTGCGAATACCTCTCGGATGCCGTCCATGTCTGCGACCTCTTCCTCGTCTTCCTCGTCCGTGACTTCCTGTTCCCGATGCTAGGAGTCGGCGGACCCGGGCGGGGGCCCGCGAGCCCCCGGAGTCCCCTGATCCGCCCCCTAAGGGGCCCGGGGCCGCGACCCTCATCGTCCGGGAGCCGCTCAGCCCTCCGGCGGGGAGAACACCACCATCACGCGCAGGTCCTCGCTGATGTGGTGGAACTTGTGCGGCACCCCCGCCGGGACGTAGACGACACTGCCGCGCGCCACGGTCGTCGTCTCCTCCCCGACCGTGATCGAGGCCCGGCCGCTCACGACGAAGTACACCTCGTCCTGACGGTGCGGCTGCTGCGGATCGCTCTGTCCGGCGTCGAGCGCGTACAGCCCGACCGACATGTGCCGCTCGCGCACGAACTGCAGATAGGCGCCGTCGTTGGCGGCCCGCTCCGCTTCGAGTTCGTCAAGCCGGAAGGCTTTCATCGTTGTTGTGCCCCTTGTACTCGATCGTTCCCTCGCATCCGCTGATCTGCGGATGTCCCACCGGGATCTTCTCTGCCACGATCAGACACATGACGAATTTCGTAGTCAAGACGCTCGCCAACGCGGCAGCCCTGGCCGTCGCCATCTGGCTGCTCGCCGGCATCTCCCTCGACGACGGGAGCAGCCTGGGCCGCAGGACGATCACCCTGCTGCTCGTCGCCCTCGTTTTCGGCCTGGTCAACTTCATCGTCAAGCCCGTGGTGAAGCTGTTCTCGCTGCCCCTTTTCATTCTCACCCTCGGCCTGTTCACCCTGGTCGTGAACGCCCTGATGCTGATGCTGACCTCGTGGCTGGCCAAGCAGCTCGACCTCAGTTTCCACGTCGACGGATTCTGGACCGCGGTCGTCGGCGGCCTGATCATCTCCATCGTCTCCTGGGCCGTGAACATGGTCCTGCCCGACAAGAACTGAACGGGCCGCCCATGTACCGCGTGTGCTTCGTCTGCACGGGCAACATATGCCGCTCGCCCGATGGCCGAGGCCGTCTTCCGGGCGCACGTCGCCGAGGCCGGGCTCGGCGAGCAGGTCGAGGTCGACAGCGCCGGGACCGGCGGCTGGCACGAGGGGGACGGCGCCGACCCGCGCACCGTCTCCGTCCTGGAGGCCGCCGGATACGAGCAAGCCCACCAGGCCCGGCAGTTCCGGGCCTCCTGGTTCGAGCGCCTCGACCTCGTCATCGCGCTCGACGCCGGGCACCTGCGGGACCTGCGGGCGCTCGCCCCCACGCCGCACGACGCCGCCAAGGTGCGGCTGCTGCGGTCCTACGACCCGGCGGCCACGGCCGCCGAGGCCGACGTACCCGATCCGTACTACGGCTCCCTCGACGGTTTCGAGGAGTGCCTGGAGCTGGTCGAGGCGGCAAGCACCGGCCTGCTGGACGCCGTACGCGAGGCCGTGAAGGAGCACACCGCATGATCGAGGACACCCACGACACCGCCCGGTTCGGCGACGGCACCCGGGCCGTCCGGGCCGGGCTGCCCGAGCCCGTCAAGAACGAGCCGCCCCTGCCGGGACCGGTCTTCGCCGCCCACTTCCACCTGCCCGGCGACGTCGAGGGGCCGTACACCTACGGCCGCGACACCAATCCGACCTGGACCCTCCTGGAACGGGCCGTCGGAGAGCTGGAGGCCCCCGGCCAGGACGTGCACACCGTCGTCTTCGCCTCCGGCATGGCCGCGGTCTCCGCCGTCCTGCTCTCCCAGGCGCGCACCGGCGACACGGTGGTCCTGCCCGACGACGGCTACCAGGCGCTGCCCCTGCTGCGGGAACAGCTCGAGGCCTACGGAATCCGCGTGCGCACCGCCCCGACCGGGGACGACGCCCAGCTCTCGGTGCTCGACGGAGCCCGGATGCTGTGGATCGAGACCCCCTCCAACCCCGGGCTCGACGTGTGCGACGTACGCCGCCTCGTGGAGGCGGCGCACGCCGGCGGGACCCTGGTCGCCGTCGACAACACCCTGGCCACCCCGCTCGGCCAGCGGCCGCTCGAGCTCGGCGCGGACTTCTCGGTCGCCAGCGGCACCAAGGGCCTGACCGGACACGGCGACGTGCTGCTCGGCTACGTCGTCTGCCACGACCCGGAACTCGCCGCCCGGGTCCGGCAGTGGCGCAAGATCGTCGGTGCGATCCCCGGCCCGATGGAGGCCTGGCTCGCCCACCGCTCTCTGGCCACCATCCAGCTGCGCGCGCAGCGCCAGTGGGCCAACGCACTGGCCGTGGCCGAGGCGCTGGCCGACCGTGCCGACGTCACCGGGCTGCGCTACCCGGGCCTGGCCTCGGACCCGTCCCACAAGACGGCCGCCCGCCAGATGCGGGGCTTCGGGTCGGTGGTGTCCTTCACGCTGCCCGACCGTGCGCACGCCGAACGCTTCATGGCGGCCCTCCACCTGGTCGAGGACGCGACGAGCTTCGGCGGAGTACGGTCCACCGCCGAGCGGCGCGGGCGGTGGGGCGGGGACGCCGTGCCGGAGGGGTTCATCCGCTTCTCGGCCGGTGCGGAGGACACCGAGGACCTGGTCGCGGACGTCCTGCGGGCCCTCGACCGCGCGGCCGGCGCGGCAGGCTGAGGCGGGACGGGGCCCGTGGAACGGCGGTCCGAGCCTCCCCCCTCGTGGCTCGGACCGCCCTGGGTTCTGCCGGCGAAGAACCACGTGACAAGGCTAGTTGACTCTGCGTCAGAGTCCAATCACGGTAACGACAGGGGGCTATCGGCATATTTATAGTTGAAGCCCCCACCGAGAGGTGCCGCGATGGACCTGGCCCTGCTGCGCACCTTCGTCGCCGTCCACCGGGCGGGCTCCTTCACCCGTGCCGCAACGCTCCTGGGGCTGTCGCAGCCGGCCGTCACCTCACAGATCCGCACCCTGGAACGACAGCTGGGCCGCCCGCTGTTCCACCGCCGGGCCCGCGGTGTCACACCGACCGCCGTGGGCGACGAGCTCGCCCACAAGGCCGCCCCGCACCTCGACGCACTGCTGCGGATCACCGAGGCCGAGCGGGAGGCTGCCGGGGCCTCGCGCACCCTGCACGTCGCCGGGCCACCCGAGTTCCTGTGCCTGCGCGTGCTGCCCGCCCTCGCCTCCCTGGTCGGCCAGGGCCACACCCTGCGCGCCGCGCTCCAGACCGGCGCCGAGGAGACCCTCGACGGGCTCGCCGCCGGCCACCACGACCTCGTGGTGACCACCGCCCACCCCCGGGGCGGGCTCTTCACCGCCTCCGCGCTGTGGGACGAGGAGCTCGTGCTGGTCGCCGCGCCGTACTGGGCGGCCCTCATCGGCACGGACCAGCTGCGCGAAGCAGGTCCCGCCGCCCTCACGGGCATTCCGTTCGTCGAGGTGCACGAGAGCCTGCCCCTGGTCACCCGCTACTGGGCCGCCGTCTTCGACAGCCGGCCCGACGCCGGTGACGCCGCCGCCACCGTGGTCGTGCCCGATCTGCGGGCCGTACTGGAATGCGTGCAGTCCGGTGCCGGGTTCGCCGTCCTGCCCCGCTACCTGTGCCAGGACGCCCTCGGCAGCGGCCGGGTCGTGGCCCTCGCGGAGCCCGCGGTGCCCCCGCTGCGCACCTGGTTCCTCGTCGTGCGGGCCGGAAGCCTGTCCCTGGCCCATCTCGCCCGCGCACACGAGCGGCTGTTGCACGCCGCCGCACGCTGGTGAGCCCCGCTTTTCGGCCTCTGGCGCGTTTCAGAAGGGGAGAGGTGGGCCACTCTTCTCCCATGACCGAACGTCCCGTGGTCAAACGCACCGCCCGCGCGATCCTGCTCGACGGTGACGACCTGATCCTCATCAAGCGCACCAAGCCAGGCGTCGATCCGTACTGGCTCACCCCCGGCGGCGGAGTGGAGTCCTCGGACGCCACCGTCGTCGACGCCCTCCACCGGGAGGTCCACGAAGAACTCGGCGCGAAGATCACCGATGTCGTGCCCTGCTTCGTCGACACCGTCGAGCACATCGCCGACGGAGGAGTCACCGGTGTGAAGGTGCAGCACTTCTTCGTCTGCCACCTCGAATCGATGGACCCCAGCCAACGGCACGGCCCCGAGATCGACCAGCCCGAGGGCGAATACGAGATCGTCCGCGTGCCCTTCAGCCGGGTGGGCATCGCCGCCGTCCACCTCGTACCCCTGTCCCTGCGGCACTACCTCGACGGGAACATCGAGGGCGTTCGCGCCATGCACGCCCCCGACCTGGGCTGAGCCCCCGGCCGGGACCGGCGGGCGTGCCCGCCGGTCTCAGCCGGCCACGCCCGCCAGCTCCTCCACCGCGTCGTGGCGGATCCGCTCGCCAGGGATGCCGATCCGCTTGAGCTCGTCGACCCCGCTGCGGATCATCGCGGGCGGCCCGGATATGAACGCGTCGTAGGAACTCCACGGCCCGTTCTCGCCGACCGCCTGCGGCAGCTGCCCGGCGAGCCAGTTCCCCACCACCGGGCGCACCGACAGCCAGGGGTGCGAGCGCTGGAGCCCGAGCAGCGTGTCCTTGTCGTACAGGTCGTGGTCGCTGCGGGCCCCGAAGAAGACCTCCACCGGGCGCCGCTCGCCGTGCTCCGCCACGTCCTCGATCAGCGCCTTGATCGGGGCGATCCCGGTCCCGCCGCCCAGGCACAGCATCCCGTTGTCCGTCGTGTGGTCCACGACCATCGACCCGGCGGGCGGTCCGAGGCGCAGTACGTCCCCCGGGCGGGCGTGGCGCACCAGAGCGTTGGAGACCCATCCCGCGGGGACGGCCTTGACGTGGAAGGACAGCAGGCCGTCGGCGCGCGGCGCCGAGGCGAAGGAGTAGTGCCGCCACACCCGGGGCCACCAGGGGGTCTCCACGCTGGCGTACTGGCCGGCCAGGAAGGCGTACGGCTGGTCGGGGCGGACGGTCAGCACGGCGATGTCCGAGGTGCGCAGATCGTGCGAGACCACCTCCGCCTGCCACCACGGCGGGCTGGCGACCTCGTCCTCGGCCGCGGCGTCGATCATGATCTGGGAGATCGCGGTGTAGGCCCGGACCCACGCCGCTTGGGTCTCCGGCCCCCAGGTCGCCTCCGCGTACCGGGCCAGTGCACCGATGAGGGCCTCGCCCACCACGGGATAGTGGCCCGCCATGGTGCCGTACTTGCGGTGTCCGGTGCCCAGCCGCCGCAGATAGGGCGTGAGCACCTCGGGGTTGTCGATGTGTTCGGCCGCCGTCAGCAGGGCCTTCAGCAGCCGGTCGCGCTGGACGTCCATGGCGGCGGGGAACATGCCGCGCACCTCGGGGTGTCCGGTGAACACCAGGGCGTAGAAGTACGAGGTCACCCTGTCGGCGACGGGTGCGATCTCCGCGAGGGTCCGGCGGATGAGCACGGCATCCGGCGAGGGCTCGGCCGCACCCCCCTCGACGGGTATCCGGGCCGTCCCCCGTCTGGCCGATCTGGTGGGCGGAGCGTCCATGCGGTGCCTCGCTTCGAAACATCTCGGTCGGTTGCACACGCCACGGTCTGTGAATCCGTGGTTCCGGGGTTTACAGCGTGCCAGCCGCTCCGGAGGCCTGCGGGGAAATGCGGGAAATCCGCGTTTCGAACCCACTTTCCTCTTAAGATGCCGCAACTCCCGGGCGTGGCATCGCTGCGAGCTGGTATGCCTCCCGGAGGTCCCGGCCCTCGTAGACGTGCGTGGCCCGCTCGGCCAGATACGGCCGCGCGTTGACCGCCACCGAGACCGGCACCACTTCGAAGAGCACCGCGTCGGTCATCGAGTCCCCGTACGCGACGCAGTCACCCCGGCTCACCCCGAACCGCTCGCACAGCCGGTCCGCCACCGTGACCTTGCCCTCGGGCGTCAGGATCCCCGACACCTCCATGGGTCCCACGAACGGCACCTGCGGGTACAGCGACCCGTGCGCGGCGTGCACACCCCACTCCAGCAGCAGTTCCACGAAGAAGGACGGGGACAGGGAGATCACCGCGCAGTAGTCCCCACGCTCCCGGATCTCCCGCCACACCTCTTGGATGCCCGCCAGCCACGGAGAGCCGTCGAACGCCGCCCGGACGTGCGCGGGCGTCAGCTCCGACCACAGCGTGTGGGCGGCCAGCGAGAACTCCTGCGGTCCGATCTCGCACGTGCTGAACGCCCGCTCCAGTTCGGCGATCTCGGCGCTCAGTCCGAGCTGCCGGGAAATCTCGACCGGCGCCGCGGAGCCGAACATGAGGGTGCCGTCGAGGTCGAAGAGGTGCAGAAGGGCCATAGCAATCGAGGCTAAAGGGTCCGCTTCATCCACAGGCGCATGTTTCACGTGAAACATGCGCCTGTTTCACGTGAAACATTCCCTCCCAAATCCTCTGGACGGCTCCCGACCCCATGATCCAGTCTGAGTCGGTGACACCTCCACACCTCACCGAGCTGCCGATCCGAGCGCTGACCGCGGACGATCTCCGCCACTGCGCCGACCTCTCCGAAGACCGCGGCTGGCCCCGCGAGGACCACAAATGGGGGCTGCTCCTCGCCGCCGGGAACGGCTACGGAATCGACGCCCCGGACGGGCGGGGACTGGCCGCCGCCTGCGTCGTCACCGGCTACGGCGGCACCCGCGCCGAACCGGAGCTCGCCGCCATCGGCATGGTCCTCGTCGCCGACCGCTACAACCGCCAGGGCCTGGGCCGCCGCCTGATGACGCACATCTGCGACGACGTCCTCAAGGGCATCCCCCTCACCCTGCACGCGACGCCCTACGGACGCCCGCTCTACGAGGAGCTGGGCTTCGAGACCACCGGCCGCGCCGAGATGCTGAAGGGCGTCTTCCGCCCCGACACGGCGGCCGCGGCGGCCGGCGGCGCCACCGTCCGGCCCGCCACCGCCGAGGATCTGCCGCGGATCCTCCGGCTGGACACCGAGGTCTTCGGCACCGACCGGACCCACATCATCACCCGGCTCCCCGCCTTCACCGACCGGCTGCTCGTCGCCGAGGACCGGGCCGGCGCCCTCACCGGCTACGCCGCGATCTGGCCCAACATGGAGACCCATGTCATCGGCCCGCTGATCGCCCGTGACACCGCCGGAGCGCAGGCCCTGGTCACCGCGCTCGCCGCCACCACCGACCGGCCGCTGCGCACCGACGTCGACGTACGCCACGAGGAGCTCGTCTCCTGGCTCAAGGACCGCGGCCTCGGCTCCGTGGCCTTCAACGCCGTCATGACCCGGGACATCGCGGGCCTGCCCGGCGACTGGACCCGCCGCTGGGCACCGCTCACCGTGGCCGCCGGCTGAGAGAGGACACCCCGCCGTGACCGACACCCCCGAACTGGCCATCCGCCCCGCCACCGAGGCCGATCTGCCCGCCATCGTCGCCATGCTGGCCGACGACCCCCTCGGCGCCACCCGGGAATCGCCGGAGGACCTCGCCCCCTACCGCTCTGCTTTCAAGCGCCTGGCCGAGGACCCGAACCAGCACCTCGTCGTGGCCGTCCGCGCGGAGCGCGTCGTGGGCACGCTGCAGCTGACGATCGTGCCGGGCCTGTCCCGCAAGGGCTCCACCCGCTCGATCATCGAGGGCGTCCGCGTCCACGCCGACGAGCGCGGCAGCGGCCTGGGCACCCGTTTCGTCGAATGGGCGATCGAGAAGTCCCGCGCCGAGCACTGCGACATCGTCCAGCTCACCTCGGACGCGACCCGCACCGACGCCCACCGCTTCTACGAGCGGCTCGGCTTCGCCGCCTCCCACGTCGGGTTCAAGCTCCAGCTCTGACGGCCGCCGTGACCGTAGGCCGGGCCGCCGTGTCAGCGGCCCGGCCTACGATCGGGAGGATGAGCCCCAGCCTGCCCCTCGTCACCACCGCCGAGCGCCGCCACCGCCTCGGCCGACGCCACCGCCTGGCTCCCTCGACCCGCGCCGCCACGGTTCCCGAGGCCGCCGACGCCGTCGTCGCCCTGCACGCCACCGACGCCGCGACCGTCTTCCTCTCCGCCCGTGCCCGGCTCGTCTCGGGCGGCTCGGGCACCATCGAGCAGGCGCTCTACGAGGACGTCAGCCTCGTCCGCCTGCTGAGCATGCGCAACACCCTCTTCGCCGTCTCGACCGGCCTCGCCCCGCACGTCGACTCCTCCACGGCCCGCGCCATCGCCGCCAAGGAGCGCCGCAGCCTCCTCAAGCACCTCGACGAGGACGGACAGGGCCTGGACGCCGCCTGGCTGGCCCTGGCCGAGGCCGCGGCCCTCGAGGCACTCGACAGTCACGGGCCCTGTACCGGCAGCCAGTTGTCCGCCGCCGTGCCGGCCCTGCGCCAGAAGATCACCATCAGCAGGGGCAAGAAGTACGAGGCGGAGACGGGCGTCGCGACCCGGGTCATCCGCCTGCTGGCCGCCGACGGGCGGATCCGCCGCGACCGCCCGCGCGGCTCGTGGACCTCCAGCCAGTTCCGCTGGGTCCACACCGAGCCCTGGCCCCCCGTACCCCCGGCCGAGGCGCGCGCCGAGATCGCCCGCCGCTGGCTGCACGCGTACGGGCCGGCCACCGAGGCCGACCTCAAGTGGTGGACCGGCTGGACCCTCGGCGACGTCCGCAAGGCCCTCGCGGCCGTGGGCCCCGACCAGGTGCGCCTGGAGGACGGGACCACCGCCCTCGTCAGCCCCGGGGACACCGCGCCCGAACCGGCCCCGGAGCCCTGGGCCGCCCTGCTCCCCGGCCTCGACCCCAGCGGCATGGGCTGGGCCGACCGCGGCTTCCACCTCGACCCGGCCCACCGGCCCGCCCTCTTCGACTACGCCGGCAACATCGGCCCCACGGTGTGGTGGAACGGCGAGATCGTGGGCGGCTGGGCCCAGCGCGGCGACGGCGAGATCGTCTGGCGGCTGCTGGCGGAGCCCGGCCGCGCCGCCGAGGAGGCGATCACCGCCGAGGCCGCCCGCCTCGCCGCATGGGTCGGCGAGGCCCGCATCACCCCGCGCTTCCGCACCCCGCTGGAGCGCGAACTCACCGCCTGAGCACGGCCGTCAGCCGATGCCCCGCCAGCCCTGCGGGTCCACTCCGCCGGGCACCGGGGCCTCGGCGTCGTACGGCTCCCGCGTGAACACGAAGGACGCCAGGTCGAGGTGGCTCACCGAGCCGTCGGCGCGCCGCACCGCCCGCAGCGTCTCCCCCGCGTAGTACCCGGACAGGCCCGTCCACGTGCCGTCCGGCTCCGCCCGGAAGCGCGCGGAACGGCCGGTCCCGCCCACCGGTCCCAGCTCCAGGGATCCGTCCGCCTTCAGCCGCACCACCTGGGCCGAAGTCCCCCAGTACCAGGGCCCGCACACCTCCAGCGGCACCTGGTCGGCCTCCGTGAACGGCCGCCACGGCCGCGGGAAGCGCGGCTCGGCGTCCGCGACGACCGCCAGCAGATCCGCGGCCACCGACGCGGCCGGCAGACCCGAGGTGCAGTTCGCCAGCACCACCGCCGCCAGGTCGTCCGCCTCGCTCAGCCACAGCCCGGCGACGAACCCCGGCAGCGATCCGCTGTGCCCCGCGAGCCGGCGCCCGCCCTGGGCCATCAGCTGCATTCCCAGCCCGTAGCCGGACTCTGCGAGCCCCGGCTCGGGCGGCGCGGCCGAGGTGCGCATCTCCCGTACCGAATCGGCGGCCAGCACCCGCTCGTCCCCGCGCAGCAGGAAGTCCGCGAACCTCGCCAAGTCCCTTGTCGTGGACCACAGCTGACCTGCCGGAGCCATCAGCCCCAGGTCCTCCAGAGGCTCGGGCATCATCAGGTCCGCCCACGGGTGCACCGCCCAGCCGCCCGCGTGCGGGGCCTGCGGCGACCCGCTCGTCCGGTCCAGCCCCAGCGGCTCCAGCACCTCGGTCCGCAGGACCTCTTCCCACGGCTTCCCGCGCAGCGCCTCGATCAGCGAACCCAGCAGCGTGTAACCGGGGTTGGAGTAGTGGTGCCTGCTTCCGGGCGAGTGCCGAAGCGGCTCGTCCCCCAGCACGTCGGCCAGCTCGGGCCGCAGCGCACCGGGAGTGCGCTCCCACCACTCGCCGGGCGTCTCCGCCGCCAGACCCCCTGTGTGGGCCAGCAGTTGGGCGATGGTCACCTCGCCCACGCCGGTACCAAGCAGATGCTTCTCCAGCGGGTCCGCGAGCCCCAGCAGACCCTCGTCCCTCAGCCGCATCACCAGAACGGCGGTGAACGTCTTGGTGATCGACCCGATCCGGTACTGGACGTTCCCGTCCGGGCCGTGGCCCTCCACCGAGGTCCGGGAGCCCTCCCAGACCACCTCCCCGCCCCGCACGACGGCCGCCACGACGGACGGAGCCCGGCCCTCGCTCTGCGCGACGGCGATCCGGTGGCGCAGCGCGCGCCGGGTGGCAGGGAGAAGTTCCAGGTCCTCAGAGAGCTCATCCATGATCGGATGCTACGTGTTGGCCATGTCCACGAACCGCGAATAATGGCCCTGGAAGGCGACGGTGATCGTCGCCGTGGGGCCGTTACGGTGCTTCGCCACGATCAGGTCCGCCTCGCCCGCGCGCGGGGACTCCTTCTCGTACGCGTCCTCGCGGTGCAGCAGGATCACCATGTCCGCGTCCTGCTCGATGGAGCCCGACTCACGCAGGTCGGAGACCATGGGCTTCTTGTCGGTGCGCTGCTCCGGACCACGGTTCAGCTGGGACAGCGCGATCACCGGGACCTCGAGCTCCTTCGCCAGCAGCTTGAGGTTTCGGGACATGTCCGAGACCTCCTGCTGACGGCTCTCGGGACGGCGCGAGCCGCCCGACTGCATCAGCTGGAGGTAGTCGATGACCACGAGTGAGAGGTCGTTGCGCTGCTTGAGCCGACGGCACTTGGCCCGGATCTCCATCATCGACAGGTTGGGGGAGTCGTCGATGTAGAGCGGGGCGGCGGACACGTCCGGCATGCGCCGGGCGAGCCGGGTCCAGTCGTCGTCCGTCATCGTGCCCGAGCGCATGTGGTGCAGGGCCACGCGGGCCTCCGCCGAGAGCAGGCGCATCGCGATCTCGTTGCGCCCCATTTCGAGGGAGAAGATCACGCTCGGCAGGTTGCTCTTGATGGAGCAGGCGCGCGCGAAGTCCAGTGCGAGCGTGGACTTTCCCATGGCGGGACGGGCAGCGATGACGATCATCTGGCCGGGGTGCAGGCCGTTGGTCAGCGAATCGAGGTCGGTGAAGCCGGTCGGCACACCGGACATCTGGCCGCTGCGCGAGCCGATCGCCTCGATCTCGTCGAGGGCGCCCTCCATGATGTCGCCGAGCGGCAGGTAGTCCTCGGAGGTCCGCTGCTCGGTGACCGCGTAGATCTCGGCCTGGGCGCTGTTGACGATCTCGTCGACGTCCCCGTCGGCCGCGTAGCCCATCTGCGTGATCTTCGTACCGGCCGCGACCAGGCGGCGCAGGACGGCCCGCTCGTGGACGATCTCCGCGTAGTACTCGGCGTTCGCCGCGGTCGGGACCGACTGCACCAGGGTGTGCAGGTACGAGGCCCCGCCGACCTTGCCGATCTCCCCGCGCCGGGTCAGCTCGGCGCCGACGGTGATCGGGTCGGCCGGCTCTCCCTTGGCGTAGAGGTCGAGGATGGCCTGGTAGATCGTCTCGTGCGAGGGCCGGTAGAAGTCGTGGCCCTTGAGCACCTCGACGACGTCGGCGATCGCGTCCTTGGACAGCAGCATGCCGCCGAGCACCGACTGCTCGGCGTCGAGGTCCTGCGGGGGGACGCGCTCGAAGCCGCCGCCGCCGTCCCAGGAGCCGCCCTCGCGGCCCCGGTCCTGCTGGTCGTCGCCGCGGCCGCGGCCCTCGCCGTTGCGGCGGGGACGGGGCGGCAGACGGTCACCTGGACCGCTGTCGGCCCAGGGGTCGTCCATGGGCTCGGACATGCTCACCGGGCCGCCTCCTCCCGTCCGCAACGCGGACCTCGCCGTGCCACTCTTTTTCTACGACACGGCTCTGACATTTGGGGCACCCGAATCGGCTGTCGGCGAGTCGGGCAACGCACCACGGTAGGGCCGACGGCGGCGTCAGCCAATCTTGTTATCCACAGGCTGTGTGGATGAGATGTGGACGACGGCGCCAATGCTGTGGGTAAGTCCCCGGAAGCTGTGCACGGACCGGGGGACGACGCTGTGGACAAAATCACCTACCCCACCCCTCCACCCCATCTGACCTGCGATTTTCTTGCCGGATCAGACCTGTGCGGAAAAATCTTGGCCACTGTCTCAAGATCGCCTCCAATGGGTGGGGAGGAACCTGCAAGTCAGCGCCTTGGTAAGGATCCAAAGAGGGTTGTATCCATTACCTGTGGAAGATTAGATTGAGCACATGACACAGGCCCCCGCAGCACCGAAGGCTGCGCCGAGACGGCACGACCGAGAGATCTTCGCACTCGCCGTCCCCGCCTTCGGCGCGCTCGTCGCCGAGCCCCTCTTCGTGATGGCCGACAGCGCCATCGTCGGGCACCTCGGGACGCCCCAGCTGGCCGGCCTGGGTATCGCCGCGGCTCTCCTCACCACCGCCGTGAGCGTCTTCGTCTTCCTCGCCTACGCCACCACCGCGGCCGTCTCCCGCAGGGTCGGAGCGGGCGACCTCCAGGCAGCCATCCGGCAGGGCATGGACGGCATCTGGCTCGCCCTCCTGCTCGGCGCGGCGGTCATCGCCGTGGTCCTGCCCACCGCCCCCTGGCTCATCTCCCTCTTCGGGGCCTCCGACACGGTCGCCCCGTACGCCATCACCTATCTGAGGATCTCCGCCTTCGGCATCCCGGCCATGCTCGTGGTCCTGGCCGCCACCGGCGTCCTGCGCGGCCTCCAGGACACCCGTACGCCGCTCTACGTCGCCGTCGCGGGCTTCGCCCTCAACGGGGCCCTGAACGTCCTCCTCGTCTACGGTGCGGACCTCGGCATCGCCGGTTCCGCCTGGGGCACGGTGATCGCCCAGTGCGCCATGGCCGCCGCCTACCTCGTCGTGGTCGTCCGCGGGGCCCGGCGGCACGAGGCCTCCCTGCGACCCGACCTCGCGGGGATCCGGGCCTGTGCACAGGCGGGCGCCCCCCTGCTGGTCCGCACCCTCTCCCTGCGCGCCGTCCTGATGATCGCGACCGCCGTGGCCGCCCGCCTCGGCGACGCCGACATCGCCGCCCACCAGATCCTGCTGTCCCTGTGGAGCCTGCTCGCCTTCGCCCTGGACGCCATCGCGATCGCCGGGCAGGCGATCATCGGCCGCTACCTGGGCGCGGGCGACACCGAGGGGGCCAAGGCCGTGTGCCGCCGCATGGTGCAGTGGGGGATCGTGTCGGGGATCGTGCTCGGGCTGCTGGTCGTCCTGGCGCGCCCCGTGTTCATTCCGCTGTTCACCAGCGACCCGGCGGTCGAGGACGCCCTGCTGCCCGCACTGCTGGTCGTCGCGCTCTCCCAGCCCGTCTCCGGCATCGTCTTCGTTCTCGACGGGGTCCTGATGGGCGCGGGCGACGGCCGCTACCTGGCCCGGGCGATGCTCGTGACACTGGCCGTGTTCACCCCGGCGGCGCTGCTGGTGCCGGCGGTGGGAGGCGGCCTGACGACGCTCTGGTGGGCCATGACGCTGATGATGCTGGTCCGGATGGTCACCCTCCAGCTGCGCACCCGCTCGGGCCGGTGGCTGGTCGCGGGAGCGACCCGCTAGACCGATGTTTCACGTGAAACACAGCTCGGACACCGCGCATGTTTCACGTGAAACATCGCCCGACGACGAAGGGCCGCACCCCAACGGGGTGCGGCCCTTCGTGTACGCAGCCCTTAGGCGGCGACGACCTCGATGCCCACGTTCGCGGCCACGTCGGCGTGCAGACGCACGGAGACCTGGTACGAACCGAGGGTCTTGATCGGGGAGCCCAGCTCCACGCGGCGCTTGTCGACCTTCGGGCCGCCCGAGGACTCGATCGCCGTGGCGATGTCGGCCGGGGTAACGGAACCGAAGAGACGACCGGCGTCACCCGCACGGGTGGCCAGACGGACCTTCACGCCCTCGAGCTTGGCCTTGACCTCGTTGGCCTGCTCGATGGTCGCGATCTCGTGGATCTTGCGGGCGCGGCGGATCTGCGCCACGTCCTTCTCGCCACCCTTGGTCCAGCGGATCGCGAAACCACGCGGGACCAGGTAGTTGCGAGCGTAACCGTCCTTGACGTCGACGACATCGCCGGCGGCACCGAGGCCAGAAACCTCGTGGGTCAGGATGATCTTCATTAGTCGGTCACCCTTTCCTTATCGCGCGGTGGACGTGTAGGGCAGCAGCGCCATCTCACGGCTGTTCTTCACGGCCGTGGCGACGTCACGCTGGTGCTGCGTGCAGTTGCCGGTAACGCGGCGGGCACGGATCTTGCCGCGGTCGGAAATGAACTTCCGCAGCATGTTCGTGTCCTTGTAGTCCACGTACGCGGTCTTGTCCTTGCAGAACGCGCAGACCTTCTTCTTAGGCTTGCGCACAGGCGGCTTCGCCATTGTGTCTCTCCTGTGTGATCAAGAAGTTTGGATGCGAGCTGCCCTAGAAGGGCGGCTCGTCCGAGTAGCCACCGCCGGAGCCGCCGGAGCTTCCGCCCCAGCCGCCACCGCCGCCGCCCTGCTGCTGCTGGCCGCCGGCAGGCGCGCTGGACGCCCACGGGTCGTCGGAGGGAGCTCCGCCGCCCTGCGGGGCGCCGCCGCTGGGGGCTCCGCCCCAGCCACCGCCGCCGCCCTGCTGCTGCTGACCGCCACCGCCGCCGTATCCACCCTGGCCACCGCGACCGGTGGTCTTGGCGACCTTGGCCGTGGCGTTCTTCAGGCTGGGGCCGACTTCCTCGACGTCCAGCTCGTAGACCGTGCGCTTGACACCCTCACGGTCCTCGTACGACCGCTGCCTCAGCCGGCCCTGCACGATGACGCGCATGCCCCGCTGGAGGGACTCGGCGACGTTCTCCGCCGCCTGCCGCCACACCGAGCAGGTCAGGAACAGGCTCTCGCCGTCCTTCCACTCATTGGTCTGGCGGTCGAAGGTGCGGGGGGTGGACGCGACACGGAACTTCGCGACCGCCGCACCCGAGGGGGTGAAGCGCAGCTCGGGGTCGTCGACGAGATTGCCGACGACCGTGATGACGGTCTCGCCTGCCATGGATGAACCTCTCGGCGGGGATTGCTGCTGGGGCTGCTGTGCTACTCGATCCCGATTACCGCTGAACCGAAGTTCAGTGGGTCTCGGGGCGAAGGACCTTGGTCCGGAGAACCGACTCGTTCAGGTTCATCTGTCGGTCAAGCTCCTTGACGACCGCAGGCTCGGCCTGAAGGTCGATGACCGAGTAGATGCCCTCGGGCTTCTTCTTGATCTCGTAAGCGAGACGACGACGGCCCCAGGTGTCGACCTTCTCGACCTTTCCGTTGCCCTCACGGACGACGGAGAGGAAGTTCTCGATCAGCGGGGAGACAGCGCGCTCCTCGAGATCGGGGTCGAGGATGACCATCACTTCGTAGTGACGCATGTGGAACCCACCTCCTTTGGACTCAGCGGCCACGGTCGTTCCGTGGCAGGAGGGTCGTGATGCGTGCGCACGGTGTCCGAGAGCAGACACCGCGCAGCTGTACAGACTACCTCCTCGACTCCTTCCGGTTGAAATCCGGCGGCAGGGGGCCACAATCTGTATCCATCGGGTGTGCTCGGTGCTATGCCCCCGGCCCCTGCCGGAGGAGGCCCCGCAGCGCCGCTCTGCTCAGCCAGGAGGTGCCTTCCGATGGCACAGGCCATGCGACCCCAGTCCTCACCCCCGCCGATCTCGCTCTTCTCGACCGACGGCAAGCCCCATCCGCTGCAGGACGCCCTGATGGCGGCCACTCTGGTCCTCGGCGCCGTGGCGTTCATCACGGCGTTCTTCCACAACCTGCACCTGCTCAGCTCGTGGACCGGGCTGATCGGGATCCTCACCGGCGCGTACGGACAGTTCATCTCCGTCACGACACGCGAGCGCTTCGCGCTGATCATCGGCCTTGGCGCATCGGCCTTCGGCTTCTTCCTCGGCATGGCGCACGGCGGCCTCTTCGGCGGCTGGCTGGGCTGACCGGGGTACCTCCGCGACAGGAGCGCCGCTCACCCGGGCCCGGGCCCACGGCCCGTCCCCCAGATGGGTGGCGCCCCTGTCGCAGTAGGCTTCGCGCCATAGCCAGCGAAGCCGCCGGAGGAGACACCCCGCATGAGCCTGTCCCTGAGCACCATCAGCCGAGAGCAGCATCTGGCCTACCTCCAGAGCCTGCCTTCGGCTAGCCACTGCCAGGTCCCGGCATGGGCCGACGTCAAGAACGAGTGGCGTTCGGAGAACCTCGGCTGGTTCGACAAGTCCGGCGAACTCGTCGGGGTGGCGCTGGTGTTGTACCGCCAGCTGCCCAAGGTGAAGCGGTACCTCGCGTACCTCCCCGAGGGCCCGGTCATCAACTGGTACGCCCCGAATCTGGAGGAGTGGATCCAGCCGATGCTGGCCCACCTCAAGAACCAGGGCGCCTTCACCGTGAAGATGGGCCCGCCCGTCGTCATCCGCCGCTGGAACTCCGCCGCCATCAAGGCCGGAATCCAGGACCCCGACGTCAAGCGCCTGCGCGACGTGGAGGCCTCGGTCATCGAGCCGCGCGCCTTCGAGGTGTCCGACAAGCTGCGCCGCATGGGCTGGCAGCAGGCCGAGGACGGCGGCGCCGGATTCGGCGACGTCCAGCCCCGGTACGTCTTCCAGGTGCCGCTGGCCAACCGCTCGCTGGACGACGTCCTCAAGGGCTTCAACCAGCTGTGGCGCCGCAACATCAAGAAGGCCGAGAAGGCCGGCGTCGAGGTGGTCCAGGGCGGCTACGAGGACCTGCCGACCTGGCAGCACCTGTACGAGATCACGGCCGAGCGCGACAAGTTCCGCCCGCGCCCGCTCAGCTACTTCCAGCGCCAGTGGACGGCCCTCAACTCCGAGGACCCCAACCGGATGCGGCTGTACATCGCCAAGCACGAGGGGGAGCCGCTGGCCGCCGCCACGATGCTCACCGTCGGCCAGCACGTCTGGTACTCGTACGGCGCATCCGCCAACCACAAGCGCGAGGTGCGCCCGTCCAACGCGATGCAGTGGCGCATGCTGCGCGACTCGTACGCACTGGGCGCGAGCGTCTACGACCTGCGCGGCATCTCTGACACGCTGGACGAGAACGACCACCTGTTCGGACTGATCCAGTTCAAGGTCGGCACGGGCGGCGAGGCCGTCGAGTACGTCGGCGAGTGGGACTTCCCGCTCAACAAGGTGCTGCACAAGGCGCTCGACATCTACATGTCGCGTCGCTGACCCACCCCACCACCCACGCACCGCTGCACCCGCAGCTTTTCAGGAGAGGTTCCGGACGGGCATGGCGCTCACGCTCTACGTCGACACCGCGCGCTGGCGTGCGCACCAGAAGCAGATCCAGGACCAGTTCCCCGGGATGATCCCGGTCTGCAAGGGCAACGGGTACGGCTTCGGCCACGAGCGCCTGTGCGAGGAGGCGACCCGGATGGGCGCCGACGTACTGGCCGTGGGCACGACGTACGAGGCCGCCAGCATCAAGGACTGGTTCGGCGGCGACCTGCTCGTCCTCACCCCCTTCCGGCGGGGCGAGGACCCGGTGCCGCTGCCCGACCGGGTCATCCGCTCGGTGGCCTCGCTGGACGGGGTCCGCGGTCTGGTCGGCGCCCGGGTGGTCATCGAGTGCATGAGCTCGATGCGCCGCCACGGCATCTCCGAGCAGGACCTGGGCCAGCTGCACGCGGCGATCGAGGACGTGCGGCTGGAGGGCTTCGCCCTGCACCTGCCGCTGGACCGCCCGGACGGCTCGGACGCCGTCGAGGAGGTCATCGGCTGGATGGACCGGCTGCGCGCGGCCCGTCTGCCGCTGCACACCATGTTCGTCAGCCACCTGCGGGCGGAGGAACTGGCCCGCCTCCAGCAGCAGTTCCCGCAGACCCGCTTCCGTGCGCGGATCGGCACCCGGCTGTGGCTGGGCGACCACGACGCGACGGAGTACCGCGGCGCGGTCCTGGACGTCACGCGCGTGGCCAAGGGCGACCGCTTCGGCTACCGCCAGCAGAAGGCCGCCTCCGACGGCTGGCTGGTCGTCGTGGCCGGCGGTACCTCGCACGGAGTGGGACTGGAGGCCCCCAAGGCCCTGCACGGCGTAATGCCGCGTGCCAAGGGAGTCGCCCGGGCCGGCCTGGCGACGGTCAACCGCAACCTGTCGCCCTTCGTGTGGGCGGGCAAGCAGCGCTGGTTCGCGGAGCCACCGCACATGCAGGTGTCGATCCTGTTCGTGCCGTCGGACTCGACCGAGCCCAAGGTCGGCGACGAGCTCGTGGCACACCTGCGCCACACCACCACGCAGTTCGACCGGGTGCTCGACGCCTGACTCCGTCCGCCCGCCGGCCGGTCACCGACCGGCCGGCGCGTCCGGGTCAGACCTTGGAGTCCGTACCCCAGTCGACCCGCTGTCCGTCCGAGGGCGTCGCGTACCGCGGCGCCCTCGCCGCGTCCGACAGCACGAACACGTCCTCGGCCTCGTCCAGGACCCCGCCCGAGGGGTCGTCCGAACCGTCCCGGCGCACGACGTCCCGTTCGGGCATCAGGATGTCGCGGACGATGACCGCGCACAGGTAGAGGGTCCCCAGCAGATGGGCCGCGATCGCCAGCTGGTAGCCCTCCGTGGGCAGCCCCTGGTGCTTGTCCCCGCTGCTCGTGTAGGCCAGGTAGAACCAGATCCCGAAGAAGTACGCGACCTCGGTGGCCTGCCAGATCAGGAAGTCCCGCCAGCGCGGCCGGGCCAGCGCCGCGAGCGGGATGAGCCACAGGACGTACTGCGGCGAGTAGACCTTGTTGGCCAGGATGAAGGCGGCGACGACCAGGAAGGCCAGCTGGGCGAAGCGGGGCCGGCGCGGGGCGGTCAGGGTGAGCAGGCCGATGGCCCCGCAGAGCAGGAGCGTCAGCCCGGTCGCGTACGTGTTGGCGCCGTCCAGGGGGTTGCCCGAGCGCTGGGAGATCAGCAGCCACACGGAGCCGAAGTCGATGGGCCGTTCCTGGCTGAAGGTGTAGAACTTCGTCCAGCCCTCCCAGGCCCCGGCCATGACCGGCAGGTTCACCAGGAGCCAGGACCCGGCCGCGCCGAGGACCGCGCCCCCGAAGGCCCGCCACTTCCCGGCCCGCCAGCAGAGCACGAACAGCACCCCGAGCAGCAGCACCGGGTAGAGCTTCGCCGCGGTGGCCAGGCCGATGAGGACGCCGAAGAGCACCGTCCGGCCGCGGGACCACATGAGCATTCCGGCGGCGGTCAGGGCGATGGCCAGCAGATCCCAGTTGATCGTCGCGGTGAGCGCGAAGGCCGGCGCGAGGGCGAAGAGCAGGGCGTCCCAGGGGCGGCGGCGGTGGGTCCGGGCGACGCACACGGCGATGACGGCGGCGCAGGCCATCAGCATGCCCGCGTTGACCATCCAGTACATCTGTTCGCGGTGCTGCATGGAGCCGCTGCCGGGCGTCAGCCAGGAGGCGATCTCCATGAAGAGCCCGGTGAGCACCGGGTACTCCAGGTACTCCATGTCGCCGGGGAGGCGGTCGAAGTACGGGGTCAGGTTGTCGGCGAAGCCGCGTACCGCGTAGAGGTGCGGGATGTCGGAGTAGCAGGCGTGGGTGTACTGGGAGGCCGCTCCGCGGAACCACGCCCAGTCGTAGCAGGGCAGTTTCTGCACCATGCCCAGCGCGAACATGCCGATGGCTAGCAGGGCCACCACGCGGACGGGCCCCAGCCAGTGGCCGCCGAGCCGGGCGTGCCGGCCGATGGGGCCCCCGAGGAACTCACTGCCCGCTGCGGAGACCTCGTCCTGCTGGGTGGGCAGTACGGGGCTGTCCTCGTGCACCTTCGTCATGGGGCTCATCCTGCCGTACCGGGCCGGGCATGGGGGAAGGCCGCCGCACGAGGTGCGACGGCCTTCCCCGAGCCGGTGGACGGGTCCGGTCAGTCCTCGGCCGTCCCGGTGGGCCAGCCCGTGCTGCCGCCCGGGCGGCCCGGCCTGCCGGTGGTCGTCGGCGACGGAGATCCGCTGGGACCCCCGATGATTCCGCCGTCGTTGCCTCCGTTGGCTCCTCCGTTGGCTCCGCCGTTCGCGCCCCCGTTGGCGTTCCCGCCGTTGGTGGCCGGGTCGCAGTACAGCTCCCACGGCTTGCAGGACGGCTTGCCGCCCTTCGTCGGGGTCGGGGACACCGGCGGCGGGCTGCTCGACGGCGAGGTCGAGGGCGACGTGGACGGCGACACGGGGGCCGAGGGGGTCGGGGAGGGAGCGCCCGCCGAGTCGGCGACCACACCGAGCTCCTCGGCCTCCGGGAACTTCGTGACCGGGGCGCCCTTGAGCGCCTCGCGCATGTACTCGGTCCAGATGACGGCCGGGATGTCACCACCGTGGATGGAGTCGGTGCCGCCCACGCCGTTCATGGACTGCAGCTCCTTGTCCTTCGAATTGGGGTTGGAGCGGAAGAGGACCACCGAGGTGGACAGCTCCGGGGTGTAGCCGACGAACCAGGCCGACTTGTTCTCGTCGGTGGTACCGGTCTTGCCCGCGGCGGGCCGGCCCAGCTTCTTGGCCTTGGTGCCGGTGCCGTTCTGGATGACGTTCTCCAGGACCTTGGTGACGTTGTCCGCGACGGCGTTGTCCATGGCCCGCTGGGCCGTGGGGGCCTCGAACCCGGCCACCTTGTCGCCGTTCTTCTTGACCTCGGTCACGGAGAACGGCTCGCGGTGCATGCCGGAGGCGGCGAACGTGGCGTACGAGTCGGCCATCCGGATGGCGCTGGGGGTCGAGGTGCCCAGTGCGAAGGAGGCGTCGTTGTTCGGGTTCATCGACTCGTCGAGGATGCCCGTGGACTTGGCCACGTTGCGCACCTTCTCGTGGCCGACGTCGAAGACGAGCTGGGCGAACGGGACGTTGATGGACTTCTCCATCGCCTCGGTGAGGGTCACGTAGCCGTAGGGGGTGGGGCTCTCGTTCTTCTGCTTGAACGGGTTCCCGGAGGCGTCGCGCAGCGGCTTGCCCTCACGGTTGTTGATCACGCTGAGGTCGTTGGCCTGGTACTTGCTGTCGACCGAGATGCCCTGGCCCTTGGAGTTCTGGGTGCCGTACTCCATCGCCGCCGCCAGCACGTACGGCTTCCAGGTCGAGCCGACCGGGACACCGCTGGTGTTGGCGTTGTTGCTGAAGTACTTCTGGTCCCAGCCCGGCCCGCCGTAGATCGCGACGATCTTCCCGGTCTTCACGTCCACGGAAGAGGCGCCGAACTGCACGAACGTGTCGAACTCCGGTCGCTTCTTCTCGTCGAGGAACTCGTTGCGGGTGTCCTCGACGGCCTTGGCCAGGGCGTCGACCTTCGGCTTCTCGAAGGTGGTCCTGATCGTGTAGCCGCCCAGGGCCATCTGCTCGGCGGTGATGTGCGCGGTCTTCATCACGTACGCCTTGGCCGTGTCGACCAGGTAGCCGATCTGGCCGGTCATGCCGCGGGCCTGCTCCGACTCGATGCGGGCGGGGAACTCGGCGTCCGTGTACTTCGCGCGCTCGGCCTTGTCCATCCGGCCGACCTCGACCTCGCGGTCGAGCACCCAGGCCCAGCGCTTCCTGGCCCGCTGCTCGTTGAGGGCGGGGGTGGCGGCCGCGCCGATGCCGCCGTCCGGATTGTACAGGTTGGGGCCCTTGAGCACGGAGGCCAGGAAGGCGCTCTCGGCGGGGTTGAGGTCCTTGCAGTCCTTGCCGAAGTAGGCGCGGGCCGCGGCCTGGATGCCGTAGGCGTCGCGGCCGTAGTAGGCGGTGTTGAGGTAGCCCGCGAGGACCGTGTCCTTCTCCTCGGAGACACCCAGCCTTATGGCGATGAAGAGCTCGGTGACCTTCCGCTTGAGCGTCTGGTCGGAGTCCAGGTAGGTGTTCTTCACGTACTGCTGGGTGATCGTCGAGCCGCCCTGGGTGGAGCCGCCGGTGGCCATGTTCCACACGGCACGGCCGATGCCCATCGGGTCGACGCCCTTGTCCGTCTCGAAGGACTCGTTCTCCGCGGCGATCACGGCGTCCCTCATGGTCCGGGGGATGTCCGAGATGGGGACGATCTGGCGGTTCATCGAACCGCCGGTCGCCACCATCTGGGTGCCGTCCGCCCATTCGAAGACGTTGTTCTGGGCCTGGGCCGCCTTGTGCGGGTCGGGTGTGCTCACCATGGCGATGCCGATGCCCGCTCCGGCGGTGATGACCGCGAAGAAGCCCAGTGCCGTGCCGGACACCAGTTTCCAGGAGGGCACGAAGCGCTTCCAGCCGTCCCGGTCGGACCGCGGGTAGTTGACGAGGCGCTTGTCCGGGAGCCCGGATGCGCCGCGGGCGGCGCGGCCGGAGCCTCTGCCGCGGCCGCCGGCGGTTCCTCTCTGGGCGGCGCGGCGGGCCTCGGCGCGGCTGCCGTGCGCGGAGGGTTCCGCGTACGGGCCGCTGGGCGAGGCGGTGGGGACGTCGCGTCCGGATCCGGCGCCCCGGCCGGGACGCTGCTGGGCAGCCCGGCGAGCCGCGGCTCGCCCACCACCTTGGGGCTGCGACGGTTTGCGGCGGTGCTCGCTCATCGAACGACTACTCCTCGGGCAGGCGAGTGGCCTGGAAGCGGCAGGTGAATTCCGGTTCCCCCGGTGTCCTGGCGCACAGACTACGCACGCTCAAAACCCGACCAGTGCCGAAGTTCACCCCAAATCAGGCAACTTGCATCGTACGAATTGGTGATGTGACGCCGGTCACCACGTCATCGCTTGTCGCCGGACGCGCACCGTTCTATCGTCTGGATGTATCGAGTCGATACATCAGCTCGGTATAAAGACTCAGGGCCCCGAGCTCGGAGTCGGAGTCGGAGGAGAGGCAGGCGGATGAGCAGGCGCTCAGGCATCCTCGAATTCGCCGTCCTCGGCCTGCTTCGCGAATCCCCCATGCACGGGTACGAGCTGCGCAAGCGGCTCAACACCTCGCTCGGGGTGTTCAGGGCCTTCAGCTACGGGACGCTCTATCCCTGCCTCAAGACGCTCGTCGCCAACGGCTGGTTGATCGAAGAGCCGGGCAACGCCCCGGAAGACGCGATCGCCGCTTCACTCGCAGGGCGGCGCGCCAAGATCGTCTACCGGTTGACGGCCGCGGGCAAGGAGCACTTCGAGGAGCTCCTCTCCCACACGGGACCCGACACCTGGGAGGACGAGTCCTTCGCCGCCCGCTTCGCCTTCTTCGGCCAGACCGAACGAGACGTGCGCATGCGGGTACTGGAGGGCCGCCGCAGCCGGCTGGAGGAGCGCCTGGAGAAGATGCGCGCCTCACTGGCCCGCACGCGGGAACGCCTCGACGACTACACGCTCGAGCTGCAGCGGCACGGCATGGAGTCCGTGGAGCGCGAAGTGCGCTGGCTGAACGAGCTCATCGAGAGCGAGCGGGCGGGACGGGATCGGAGACGACCCGGTCCGTCCGACGAAACTGAAAAATGAGGCCTGCATCTCGCAGACCTCGTCCGAGAACAAACAGGGAGCAACCGGAATGGGTTCGGTTCGCGTAGCCATCGTCGGCGTAGGCAACTGCGCCGCCTCGCTGGTGCAGGGCGTCGAGTACTACAAGGACGCCGACCCGGCGGCCAAGGTCCCCGGTCTGATGCACGTCCAGTTCGGCGACTACCACGTGCGTGACATCGAGTTCGTCGCCGCGTTCGACGTCGACGCGAAGAAGGTCGGCCTCGACCTTTCGGACGCCATCGGCGCCAGCGAGAACAACACCATCAAGATCTGCGACGTCCCGAACGCCGGTGTGACGGTCCAGCGCGGCCACACCCTGGACGGCCTGGGCAAGTACTACCGCCTGACGATCGAGGAGTCCGCCGAGGCTCCGGTCGACGTGGTCCAGGTCCTCAAGGACCGCCAGGTCGACGTCCTGATCTGCTACCTGCCCGTGGGCTCCGAGGACGCGGCGAAGTTCTACGCGCAGTGCGCCATCGACGCCAAGGTCGCCTTCGTCAACGCCCTCCCGGTCTTCATCGCCGGCACCAAGGAGTGGGCCGACAAGTTCACCGAGGCCGGTGTCCCGATCGTCGGCGACGACATCAAGTCGCAGGTCGGCGCCACCATCACGCACCGCGTGATGGCGAAGCTGTTCGAGGACCGCGGTGTCCGTCTCGAGCGCACCATGCAGCTCAACGTCGGCGGCAACATGGACTTCAAGAACATGCTCGAGCGCGACCGCCTCGAGTCGAAGAAGATCTCCAAGACGCAGGCCGTCACCTCGCAGATCCCCGACCGTGAGCTCGGCGAGAAGAACGTCCACATCGGCCCGTCCGACTACGTCGCGTGGCTCGACGACCGCAAGTGGGCCTACGTCCGCCTCGAGGGCCGCGCGTTCGGCGACGTCCCGCTGAACCTCGAGTACAAGCTCGAGGTGTGGGACTCCCCGAACTCCGCCGGTGTCATCATCGACGCCCTGCGCGCCGCGAAGATCGCCAAGGACCGCGGTGTCGGCGGCCCGATCCTGTCGGCGTCCAGCTACTTCATGAAGTCGCCGCCGGTGCAGTACTTCGACGACGAGGCCTACGCGAACGTCGAGAAGTTCATCAAGGGCGAGGTCGAGCGCTAGTCGAGCCCCTGGGGTCCGTGAGGACACCTGGACTTCGGCTGTTCTTCCGCGGAGGGTCCCCGGGAAATATGCCCGGGGACCCTCCGCGTATGTGACCCTTGCCCTCATGCCTGTCGTACGTGATCTGCGCGTACTCCTGCGCCTCAGGGACTTCCGCAACCTGCTCGCCGTACGGCTGCTCTCCCAGGCGGCGGACGGCGTCTACCAGGTCGCGCTCGCCACCTACGTCGTGTTCTCCCCCGAGAAACAGACCTCGCCGGCGGCCATCGCCTCGGCCATGGCGGTACTCCTGCTGCCGTACTCGGCGATCGGCCCCTTCGCCGGGGTGCTGCTCGACCGCTGGCGGCGCCGCCAGGTCTTCCTCTACGGCAACCTGCTGCGGGCCTTCCTCGCCTGCGTCACCGGCATGCTGATCGTCGCCCAGGTCCCCGACTGGCTGTTCTACGCGTCGGCGCTGTCCGTGACCGCCGTCAACCGCTTCGTCCTGGCCGGGCTGTCCGCATCCCTGCCCCGGGTCGTCGGTCCCGGCCAGCTGGTCACCGCGAACGCCCTGTCGCCGACCGCGGGCACCCTCGCGGCGACCGCGGGCGGGGGACTGGCCTTCCTCGTCCGGCTGCTGGCCGACGACGCCGACGCCCTCGTGGTCCTGCTCGGGGCCGGCCTCTACCTGACCGCCGCCCTCGCCTCCCTGCGCCTGGCCATCGGCCTCCTGGGGCCCGACCACCCCCCTGGCGTGCTCCACCCGTCGGTCGCCGAGGGCGCCGCCCTCACGGTCCGGGGCATGGCCGAGGGCCTGCGCCATCTCGCCTCGCGCCGGGAAGCGGCCAGGGCGCTCACCGCGATGACCACGATGCGGTTCTGCTACGGGGCGCTGTTCGTCATGCTGCTCATGCTCTGCCGCTACGCGTGGTCGGAGAACGAGGCCGACGGACTGGCCCTCCTGGGGATCGCGGTCGGCGTCTCGGGGGCCGGGTTCTTCACGGCCGCCGTCGTCACTCCCTGGCTGGTGGGCCGGCTGGGGGCGCTGGGCTGGATCACCGCCTGTTCGGCGGGCGCCGCGGTGCTGGTCCCGGCCCTCGGCCTGTTCTTCGCCCCCGGGCCGATGCTGGCCGCCGCGTTCGTCCTCGGCCTCGCCACCCAGGGCGCCAAGATCTCCACCGACACGGTCGTGCAGTCCCGGGTGGACGACGACTACCGCGGCCGCGTCTTCTCCGTCTACGACGTGCTCTTCAACGTCGCCTTCGTCGGCGCCGCGGCGGTGGCCTCCCTCATGCTCCCCACCGACGGGCAGTCCGTCCCGCTGATCCTCTGTGTGGCCGCCCTCTACGCCATCACCGCCGCGCTGCTGGGCCGACAGAGGCGATGTTTCACGTGAAACATCGCCGCGAGAGCCACGGGGAACCCAGGGAACCACGCGGGGGGGGGGGGTGGTGGGGTTAAAAAAAACCCCCCCCGCCCGCGGGAGCCCGGGGGCGGCCCCCCCACCCACAGAGATGAATGATTAAAAAAAACA
>NZ_JBHXNP010000074.1:0-48023 GCF_042719495.1 Streptomyces sp. NPDC058525 | reverse complement strand
GCCGGTGTTGCGCTCGTGGGGGGGGGGGGGGGGGGGGGGGGGGGGGGGGCGGGGGGGGGGGGCCCCGGGGGGGGGGGGGGGGGCCCCCCCCCCCCCCCCCACCACCCTGGGACCGGTCGGACCGGGTCAGGCGATGGAGAAGGTGACCACCGACTGGTAGGTGTCGGCGAACATGAACGGCGGGAGCTGGATCATCCCCGCGCCGCCGACGGCGAACTCGCCACCCGTCAGCTCCTCCCCGCCGGCGGCCTGGGAGGCCACCTTCATCGGGGTCGCGGAGATCGCCCCGGGCGCACCGGCGGTGCAGGTGCTCGGGCTGTCCGCGTTGGTGACGGTGCAGGTGGGCTGGATGCCGATCTGCGCCTTCGCCATGGAGTGGCCGGTGGTCTCGTTCAGGAACGGCGTACGGGTCGCCGTGACGTCCCAGCCGAGGCTGCCGCCGCGGAAGTCCTGGACGGACATCGCCGTGAACTGGCCGACGACCGACTGGGGCTTGCCGTTGATGGTCACCTTGCCGAAGCTGACGGCCGGGTTGCCGCTCTGCGGGCCGATGGCCAGCGGACCGGGCAGCACCTCGACGTCGACCGGGTTCTTCACGCCGGGCTGGTCCTCGAGGAAGACGAAGTCCTTGTACGGGGTGACCGATCCGTCGATCCTGATCTGGTCGGCCTTCTTGGTGACCGTGACCTCACAGGTGGCCGCGCCGCCCGCGGCCGCCGTGCCCTGGCCGGTGTCACCGGTCGGGGTGCCCGCGAGGAGCGCGGAGCAGGTGACCGCACCGGGGGCGAAGTTGGCGCCGGTGACGGCGACCTTCTGGCCCGCCTTGCCGCTGTTGGGAGTCAGCTTGGTGGTGACCGGGTCCTTGGGCAGGGCCTCGACGGCGACCGATCCGACGGAGCCGCTGGGGCGCGGGTCCGGCGTACAGGTCGTGGTGTAGACGGTGCCGCCGATGTCGGCGTCCGTGATCACCTGGTCGATGGTGATCTGGATGGTGCGGCCCTCGGTGCCGTCGGGGATCTTGACGGTCCCGTCGAACCTCGGCGGGTCGGCCTTCTGGCCCGCCGTCTGCCGGCTCGGTGTGGGCGGGCTGGTGACGGTCTGGGGCACGCCGTCGACGAGCAGCTTGGCCTTGGTGGTGTTGACCGTCTCGATGGTGAACATCGGGATGATGGGCGTCAGACCCGGGTCGATCGAGATCGGTACGGTGTCGCCCGCCTTGGCGCCGTCGGGGAGCGTGATGGTGTAGTCCTGGATGCCCTCGGCGTCCGGCTGCGGAGCCGGGGCGTCGCACTTCACGTAGACCGGCGTGGTCTTCGTCGCGGCCTGCGCGGAGCCGGCCAGGCCGACCACACCGCCCGTCAGGGCCAGGGACAGTGCCCCGGCCCCGGCCAGCACTCTTCGTCTGAGCGTTTGCGTACTCACTGGGTCGCGACTCCTTCGTCATGACGAACCCCTCCCCCCACCCGCTGTGTGGGGGAGGCCGAGCCGGTGCGGTGGCCGACATTGACGCGTCGCCGTGATGAGAAGTCAATGACTTGTTTTCGCCCGAAGCACACAGAAATTGATGTGCCATCAGAGCAGGTCTGATGGCACATCGGATACCGACTGGTCGGTGGGGCCTCAGCGGGCACCTCCCAGCGGTAGCTGGGGGAGGGCGGTGGGGGTGTGCAGCAGGAGGTTGGGGGTGCCCGCGGGGAGTCCGGTGATGCGGTCGGGGACCGCGCTGTGCGCCAGCGCCGCGGCCACCTGCTCCGGGGTCTTGCCCGTGCCGTCGGCGCGGATCAGCGCCGCGACCCCGGCCACGTGCGGGGCTGCCATCGAGGTGCCGGAGGAGCGGGCGGTGGCGGTAGCGGACCCCTTCCACGCCGAGACGACGGACACGCCGGGCGCCGAGAGGTCCACGCAGCGGCCGTGGTTGGAGAACGGCGCGCGCCGGTCCTCGGCGTCGGTCGCGCCGACCGTGAGGGCCTGCGGTACGGAGGCCGGGGATCCGGAGCAGGCGTCCTTGCCGTCGTTGCCGGCGGCCACGACGAAGGCGACCCCGGAGGCGATGGCCCGGGTGACCGCCCCGTCGAGGGCGTAGCTGCGGGTGCCGCCCATGCTCATGTTGGCGACCGCCGGGGTGGCGGGTGACCTGGCGGCGTGCTTCACCATCCACTCGATGCCGCCGACCATGGCCGAAAGCCGCCCGGAGCCGCGGCAGTCGGCCACCTTCACCGAGACGAGGGAGACGCCCTTCGCGACCCCGTACGTCTCCCCGCCCACGGTCGCCGCGACGTGCGTGCCGTGGCCGTTGCAGTCGCCGGAGCCCTGGAGGAACAGCCCGTTGTAGCCGGCCCGGGCGCGGCCGCCGAACTCCTGGTGGCGGGTGTTGATTCCGGTGTCGATGACGTAGACGGTGACGCCGTCGGCCCTGGTCGGGTACGTGTACGAACCGTCGAGCGGGAGCTCGCGCTGGTCGATCCGGTCCAGCGGCCAGGGCGCCCGGGGCTGGGTGTCGGCGGTGCGGAACTCGGCGTCCGGTTCCACCGAGGCGACCCGGGGGTCGGCGGCCAGGGCGGCGGCGCGGGCGGCGGTGGTGCGGACGGCGAAACCGTCCAGGACGGTGTCGAAGACGTCCGAGACCTCGTCGCCGGCGTCGGCCGCCTCGACGGCCAGGGCCAGGGCACGGGCGGGAACCCGGGGGCCGGAGTCGGCCGGAGCGCCCTTCAGGACGACGACGTAGGGGGCGGTCCGGGCGTCGGTGGCGTCGGAGTGCGGCGGCGGCAGGGCGGTGGCCGTGCCGGCCGTCGCGAGGAGGGCGGCGGCCGGGAGGAGGGCGGCGAATGCGGTCATGTGGCCGATGCTCGGCGACGGGCGGCAGGGGCGCGCGGAGGGTGCGCCGACTGGGCGCACGACACGCCGCCGCGGGGGCGACGCGGGCGACGGGCGGCGACGGGCGGCGGGGGCGGGCTGCCGGGCGGGTGCGGTGGCGCGTCTTCGGACCTACGGCGTGAAGGGCCAGCCGCGCATCGTGAAGACGCCCTCGTCGCGGGCCCCGGCGGCCGCGTAGGTGGCGAGGGCCGCCTCGTTGTCCGTGTCGACGCCCACCCACATGCCGTAGCAGCCACGGGCCTTGGCCTCCTCGGCGAGCGCGGCGGTCAGGGCGCGGCCGATTCCGCGGCGGCGGTACCCCTCGTCCACGGAGAGCTCGTACAGGCACATCTCGGTGCCCTTGTCGGGGTGGGTCATCTCGACGCCGGAGACCATCCCGGCGGGTACGCCGTCCACGTAGGCGATGAGCAGCAGATGCCCCGGCGCGGCCAGGAAGCGCTCGGACCACTCCGCGCGCGCGGGCCCGTCGAAGAGGGATTCGGCGGCGGTGAGCTCGGCGGGGGTGCGGGCCCGGCGGATGTCCATGGCGGCCACGATAGTGCGCGAAGGGCAGCCGGAGCGCGGGATTTCGCCGCGGAACGCGATGCGCGGGCACGAGCCCGTGCGGCGGTCAGGCCCGGACGGCCAGGGCCGCCGCGTAGTGCGGGGGGGCCGGGAGGTCGCGCAGGGTCCAGCCCGGGACGGGGGCCGGGGTGGCGGCGGAGCCGACGTACGGGTCGACCAGGCCGAGGGCGAGTCCGGTGCCCTGGGCCTTGAGGCAGGCCTCCTTGCGGCACCAGACGCGGGCCAGCCCGGCCGGCCGGTCCGCCTCGGGCAGGGCGTTCAGCTCGGCGATCTCCGCCGGGTGCAGCAGCGGCAGTACGTCGGCCAGCGCCTCCTGGCTCGGCGTCTCCTCCACGTCGATGCCGACGGGCACTCCGGAGAAGGCCAGGTAGGCCACGTCGCCGCTGTGCGAGAGGGAGAAGTGGACCGGTCCGCCGCCGGCCACGGCGGGCCGGCCGTGCGGGCCGCCGCAGCACGGGCAGGTCTCGCGGACCAGGACGACCTCGTGCGGCGCCAGCCCCAGGTAGCCGCCGAGCAGGACGCGCAGGCCCAGGTGCGAGGCGAGGTAGCGGTGCCGGTCGGCGGGCCGCCGGAGCCGTGCGGCGCGCTCCTGTTCGGCCGCGTCCAGGACCTCCCCGGCCTCGGCGACCGGGCGTCCGGCGACCGAATCCCGCAGGGTGTCCAGGGACCACACGGCCACGGCCGCGCCCTCGGGGGGCGTGCCGGTGCGCGGTGCCTCGTCGGTGAGCTCGTTCACGTGGTCGATCACCTGACCGAGGGTAGACGAGCCGGATGCGGCGGCCCGGCCCTGGCTATCCTCGTCCCGGCCATGACCGGGAAGTGACCTGGGAGTACAGGGGGGATGGATCGTGCGGAGCGCTGCCGTCACGGCGGAGGGTGACCGGATCAGGTGGGTGGAGCTGCCGGGGGAGGAGCCGGCCCGGGTGTACGTGCACGGGCTGGGGGCCAGTTCGCCCGGCTACTTCACGGCGAGCGCGGCCCATCCGCTGCTGGCGGGGCGCCGTTCGCTGCTCGTCGACCTGCTGGGCCACGGGTACAGCGACCGGCCCGAGGGGTTCTCGTACACCCTCGAGGCGCATGCCGATGCGCTCGCGGCCGCCCTCGCCGCCGCCGGGGTGCGGGGCGCCGAGCTGATCGCGCACAGCATGGGCGGATCCGTCGCCATCGTGCTCGCCGGCCGGCACCCCGACCTGGTCTCCCGGCTGGTGCTGGTCGACGCCAATCTGGATCCGCTGTCCCCCACCCCCGGTTCGGGCGGGAGCAGCGGGATCGCCGCCTACGGCGAGGAGGAGTTCCTGGCGGGCGGCTGGGCGCAGGTGCGCGACCGGGCCGGCGCGCACTGGTGGGCGACCATGCGGCTGGCCGGGCGGACCGCCCTGTACCGCAGCGCCGTGCACCTGGCCGCGGGGACGAGGCCCACGATGCGCGAGCTGCTGCTGGAAGCGAAGGTTCCGCGCAGCTTCCTGCTGCTGGAGGCCGACGCTCCGCTCCCGGGTGCCGAGGCCTTGGAGGCGGCCGGGGTCCACGTGGTGTCCGTACCGGACTGCGGGCACAACATCATGCTCGACAACCCGGAGGGCTTCGCCCGGGCCGTCGCGGCGGCCCTCGACACGGACGGGCGCCCGCCCGGCGGCGCACCGGCGGCCGGGTGACGCGATGGCCCGGTGACGCGGCGTCCCGGTGACGCGGTGGCCCGGTGACGCGGCGGCCCGGTGACGCGGTAGCCCAGTGACTCGGCGTCCCGGTGACGCGGTGGCCCGGTGACGCGGTGGCCCGGTGACGCGGTAGCCCGGTGACGCGGTGGCCCGGTGACGCGGCGTCCCGGTGACGCGGCGTCCCGGTGGCCCGATAGCGCCGTGCCGCAGTAACCACGCGGCACCCGGGGGAGTTGGCCGGGGGGCGACCCGCCCCGCCCACCCCCCGGCCCCGAGGAACGCCATGCGCCGCCGTGCCGTCCGCCGTACCGTCGTCCCCGCTCTCGCCTCCGCCTCCGCCGCCGCGGCCGCCGTGCTCGCCCTCGCGACCGCCGCCTCGGCGGCCCCCGAGGTCCCCGCCGACAAACCGCAGGTGCTGAGCCGTTGGACGCAGCCCGACGCGGCCGGCTACGGGGCATGGGCCGCCGCGCGCGAGAACCAGGCGGCCTGGGCCGCGTACGGATTCGACTGGTCGACGGACTACTGCACCGGCTCCCCGGACAACCCCTTCGGCTTTCCCTTCAGGCTGGCCTGCGCACGCCACGACTTCGGCTACCGCAACCACCGGGCGGCAGGTCTGTTTCCAGCCGCCAAGTCCCGCCTCGACGAGGCCTTCCACGCGGACCTGAAGAGGGTCTGCACCGCCTACTCGGGCGCCCGCCGGGGCTCCTGCGACAGCACCGCGTGGCTGTACTACCAGGCCGTCAGGATCGTGGAGATCACCTAGGCCGGATGAGCCGCGCGCCAAGGGGGCGCACGGGTCCGGCCCCCCCCACCCCGGCCATGTTCTCCACCCCGTCCGACCCGCGCACGGCGGACTACGTGGAGGGCCGCTTCGGCTGACGCCCCGACGTGCGGACCCCCGGGACCCGGCGTAGTAATGAAGATCTACGCCGAAGATCGGAGTCCGGCATGGACGACTATCCGCTGCTGAATCTGTTCTGGACGATGCTGTGGCTGTTCGTGTGGGTGATGTGGTTCTTCCTGCTCTTCAAGGTGGTCACGGACATCTTCCGCGACCACAGCCTGAACGGCTGGGAGCGGGCCGCCTGGCTGGTGCTGGTCCTCCTGCTTCCCTACATCGGCGTGTTCATCTACCTCATCTTCCGCGGCCGCAGCATGGGTGAGCGCGAGGTGAAGCAGGTCAAGGAGCAGGAAGAGGCCTTCCAGCAGTACGTCCGCAAGGCGGCGGGTCCCTCGAGCAGTCCGGTCGACGAGCTGCACAAGCTCTCGGCCCTGAAGGACAAGGGCGACATCAGCCAGGAGGAGTTCGACCGCGCGAAGCAGAAGCTCCTGACCTGAGGCCGGCCGGCTCCGCAACCCCTGGAGGTCGAAATGGCCAGTGACAGCAGCAGACTCCTCGCAGGCGACGCACACCCGAGCCCCTGGCACGCGCCGACATCCGGCACCACGATCCTGGCCGCGGCCCTGATGCTCTTCGGCGGGGCGATGGCGCTCTTCGAGGGCATCGCGGCCATCGCCAGGGACGACCTGTTCCTCGCGACGCGCCACTACGTCTTCGAGTTCAGCCTCACGGGCTGGGGCTGGATCCACCTCATCCTGGGCATCGTCCTGATCTTCGCGGGCTGCGCCGTGATCAGCGGAGCCCTGTGGGCGCGCTTCTTCGGCGTCGCCATCGCCGGCCTGGGCGCGATCGCCAACTTCCTCTGGCTGCCGTACTACCCCTTGTGGGCCCTGGTGCTGATCGCCGTCAACATCTTCATCGTCTGGGCCCTGTGCACGGGCCTGCACCACGAAGCCGCCACGGACCCCGCCCACCGCGTGTGACCCTGCTTACGGCGACGCTACGCCGGTCTCGCTAGTCTCCGTTGACCTGCGCAAAAGCCCTCCCTGGGGGAGGGCGGCCCGGACGTCATCGGGGTGCCGCTCGCGCACCTCGTGTGCGAGTAGCCCCGGCCGGTTGAAGGGGTACTGGCCGGGGCTGGATCATTGTCAGCGCGCGATGACGAACCCACGCTCGGGCTGCCGCATACGTGCGCACGCGACCCGGGTGAGCACATGGGCCGTGGTGTCTCGGCCTTCGGCGTCGACCACGAGCCACGCACCGTTCGGCTTCTCCGGGTCGGCGGGCCTGAGGGTCCCCGCAATCCCGAGCTGCCTCATCTCGCTATGGATCTCGCGTGCTTCGTCCGCAGTCATGTCCTCACCCTTTCGTCGCCGGCGTGTGCCGAACCTACTCTCCTTCGTCTCCTCCACCGCCGTGCGTGGCACAGCCGCCGGGGTTGATCGGACCACAGCCCCCGGGGACCGGGGTGTGCGAGCAGTTCGCCGCCACAGGAACGAGCGTCCGATTCGGTGCTACCCAGAGTTCGGGGTCCGGGGTGTAGCCCGCCTGCTCGATCAGCGCCACCGTGCGGGTCAGGACGTCAGGGTCGTGGCGGGACGGGTCAGGCCGCTCGGGGTAGTGGTGGACGAACCGGCCGAGCCGCCCGGTCAGCAGCGCGTACAGGTGCGTGTGCAGGATGAGGGCATGCCAACCCTCGTCGACCTCGCGGGTCGGCGCGATCCGCACAGTGGGAAACTTGGCGGCGGCCGCGGTGAACTTGAGGGCCTCGACCACGATCCGGGACCCCATGCTGATGTCCATGTCGGGGTTGTTGTCGAGGACCGTGCCCAGCACGTCGTTGAACTGGGCGTCGCTGAGCAGGGCGCGTGCGTCGTTCGGGAGCGCGGCCGTGTACGCGGGGGCGGGCGGGGCCTCGCCCTTGCCGGCGCTGCACGGGGGCGGGGGCGGGGGCGGTACGGGAGTGGACACGATGTCTCCTTCGGATTGGAGTACAGGATTCAGCGAGTGCCGATGACGATCACCGCGCACAGCGCGGCGACGATCAGCACGTAGACGAGCTGCTCGCGCCAGTTCACTGGCCAGCCGCTTCGATGTTGTCGACGGCGGTAGTGATCTCCCGGCCGGATGCGATCCGGACGTAAGCCAGCTCGGCCCAGTGATCGACGGCGGTGGCCGAGACGTTCTCGTTGATCACGGCCATCAGTTCGCCCTCGGCCCCGGACGCGATGTCGCGCACGCGCTTGCGGAGCAGACGGTGAGGTACGTACTCGTACACCTCAGCCATCGGACGGTCCTCCGGTGCCGAGGTAGCGCTCCCAGCCGACCAGCGCACGGTCGAGGAGTTCTGGACTGGGCTCGCCCACCGGACGGACGCCCGAGAGAGTGTCGTCCGGTGTGTCGATGCTGCGCACACCATGGGCGCAATGAGGCATCGGGGCGCTGTCATGAGGTCACTCCCTACCGTCGTCAGCGGGTGGTGAAGACGACGGTAGGGGCGGTCACCCGGCAGCAGGGGTACAGAATGTACCCCTTCGGTTTCAGGCAGTCAGTAGACCCAGCTGCTGCGCCAGTTCGGACGCTCGGCGCCGGCGTGCGGGACTCTTCGATGCGGCCTCCTCAAGCACGATCCGCTTCGCGTACCCGTTGTACTTGACCGTCTCCGGCGCCGCCTCGTGAGCCTGCGCGAGCGTCGCCAGCGCGACGTCCGGCTGCGCGTCCAGGTGGTAGGCGCGGGCCTGCTCGATCCGGTGCCGGGCCCGCCGAGGCCGGGACGGGATCGCCTCCGCCTCCGCACGGGCGGCCTGCCGCGCCGACTCCCCACCAGCGTGCAGCTCCACCGCGACCGTGACCGCGTGCGCACCGATGACCGCTCGCGAGAAGCTGGTGACCGGGTGGAAGTAGCCGTCCGGCAGGCCGACGGCCAGACGGCTGGCCTCGTCCCAGAACCGCCACGCAGTACCCGTCTCCCCGCGGCGGGCCGCCGTCAGCCCGGCCTCGACCGTTAGTGCACCGGCCACCGCCCGGACATCAGCGCCTGCGTCGGGGAGCAGCGGCTCCAGGTAGCGGAGCGTCTCCATGGTGACGGCGTCCGCTGCGTCGAGGTGCAGGGATTCGCGGTGGGCCTGCGTCGTCAGCCATGCGGCCAGCCCGATGGCGTGCGGGTCCTCGGAGTCCTGCGCGGCCATCATGCCGCGCTCTGCGACTCGCCACACCAGGGGAGCGTCGGGCTGGTAGGCGCAGAAGAACTGTGCCAGAAAGTAGGTCTCGGCCAACCTGGCCTGCGCGGCCTTCCGGTCGGCGATCGTCGCGGCCGCCCGTACCGCGGCCTGCGCGTCCAGGACCAGGTCCGGCAGCAAACTGCCGATGACGTCGCGGTGGTTCGGTGCGGAGTGCCTTGCGGTCCAGGCGCGGGCCAGGCGAGCGGACAGGTGCTCGGCGGACGGCGCTTCGCGGTCGGCGCCGAGCTGCAAGGCGTTAAGGGCTTCGCGCACGGCGGCGAACCGGGGGTGTCCTGGACCGGTGAACAGGCTGACGGTCATGGACTGGTCCCCCGTGAGGTCGGACAGGTCCCGGACACGGAGTACCTCTGCGAGGCGGAGGACGATCTCCAGCTTGGGTGTGCGGAGACGGCCGGTTTCCAAGGCCTTCACCCACTCCCCGGACCGGCCGGCGAGGCCGCCGAGTTGGTCGCGGGTGAGGCCGCGGCGGTTGCGCAGGAGCTGGAGTCTCTGGCCGAACGCCAGCGACTCGCGGTACGGGTCCGGGGTGACATCGGTAGACATGCGGCCTTGCCCCTCTCGCAGCAGCTTCGACACCTGCCAGCGTAGGGGGCGAGGCCGGTTCTGTGTGATCCAGAACGCACGAAAGCCGCCCCACCCGCCCAAGGCGAGAGGGGGCGTTGCTCTCAGGCGATCGGGGTCGGCTTCAGCATGCTGCCGGTCTTCAATCGTCGGCGTTCTGTTGGCGGACATCTGCGCCCGCGCCGCCCTCCGTCCAGGACATGAGCGCCCCGGCCGGGACCGTCCAACCGATCGTGATGTCGCCTGCCGGGTCGCCTTCGACCAGGAACCCGTTCAGCGCATTGCCGGAGGTCAGCGGATAGAACTGCGTCGTCGCCCACGCGCGGTCCCCGTGTGGGTCGCCCGCGGCCGTGCCTTCGGTGGCGGCCTGTGCCAACTTCCTCTGGCTGCCGTACTACCCCTTGTGGGCCCTGGTGCTGATCGCCGTCAACATCTTCATCGTCTGGGCCCTGTGCACGGGCCTGCACCACGAAGCCGCCACGGACCCCGCCCACCGCGTGTGACCCCGCTTACGGCGACGCTACGCCGGTCTCGCTAGTCTCCGTTGACCTGCACAAAAGCCCTCCCTGGGGGAGGGCTTGCGTGGTGGAGAAAGAGTGCCCCCGGCAGGACTCGAACCTGCGGCCAAGTGCTTAGAAGGCACCTGCTCTATCCACTGAGCTACGGGGGCCGGAAGGTGGCCCTGGTGGGCCTGGAGCCCCCGGTGGGGGTGGGACTGCGGTCCGTGCCGGGTCAAGGATAGGGCTCCGGTCGCCTTGTCCCGGTTGCTTCACCCGCGTGCCACGATGTGGAGGTTCGGTGAAGCGGTCCCGATAATCGCAGGCAGGTGCGATTCTCGCATCGCTTTTGCGCCGCGGCGCCGTGGGTGTTGTGCACTCGTTATGCCTGCGCCCCACTCGTCCGCGGTGTCCAGGATGTCCCACTGGAGTCGCGCTCGGCGCGCAGAGGACGTATAAGCTTCAAAAATGGTCCTAAATTGGGCATTCTTCGCATGTGGTGACCTTGGATGTTCGGCCTCAGCTGCTCGATGCCCTGTCCGCCCTGCGCGACCGGGTCGCGTCCGTGCGTCTGCCGCTGCCCCTGCCCGGCGCTCCGCGCGCCCGCCAGACCAGAGCCGAGCTGCTCGCGCAGCTCGACGACTACCTCGTACCCCGGCTGAAGGCGCCCGAGGCGCCGATGCTCGCCGTCGTCGGCGGGTCCACCGGGGCCGGTAAGTCCACCCTCGTCAACTCCCTCGTCGGACGACAGGTCAGCGAGGCCGGGGTGCTGCGCCCCACGACACGCACCCCGGTGCTTGTCTGCCATCCGGATGATCATCACTGGTTCGCCGGGATGCGGGTGCTGCCCGACCTGATGCGGGTCTGGGTGCCGCACGGCGAGGACGACCCCGCCCCCGCCCCCGCCCCCCGCGGCCACGACCGCGGACCCGGCCACGGGCACGCCACCCGCGAGATGCGGATCGAGACCGTCTCCACCCTGCCCCGCGGACTCGCCATCCTCGACGCCCCCGACATCGACTCCCTCGTGGTCGAGAACCGGACACTGGCCGCCGAACTCATCTGCGCCGCCGACGTCTGGGTGATGGTCACCACCGCCTCGCGGTACGCCGACGCCGTCCCCTGGCACCTGCTGCGCACCGCCAAGCAGTACAAGGCCACCCTCATCACCGTCCTCGACCGGGTCCCGCACCAGGTGCTCGCCGAGGTCTCCCGCCAGTACGGGGCCCTGCTCACCCGGGCCGGGCTCGGCGAGGTCCCGCGCTTCACCGTGCCCGAACTCCCCGAGTCCGCCGGCGGCGGCGGACTGCTCCCGGCCAGCGCCGTCGCTCCGCTCTACGCCTGGCTCGCCCACCACGCCCAGGACCCCGCCGCCCGCCAGCACGCCGTCGGGCGCACCGCGCTCGGCGCACTGGACTCCCTGAAGCGCCGGATGCCCGAACTCGCCTCCGCCGTCGCCGCCCAGCACGCCGCCGCCGTACGGCTGACCTCGGCCGTGGAGGACGCGTACAAGCGGGAGGGCCGGCGCGTGCGCAACCGCCTCGACCAGGGCGCCGTACTCGCCGGGGACGCGCTGACCCGCTGGCGCGGCTACCCCCTCGACACGAGCGCCGACGAACTCCTCGACTCGCTCGCCGAATCCCTCGCCGCGCTCCTCCAGTGCGCCGTCGCCGCCGCCGACGAGCGGATCGCCGAAGCCTGGCGGCGCGAGCCGGCCGCCGGCGCCGTGCCCCTGCCCACACCCGACAGGGAGGCCGGGGAGCGCATCGGCATGGCCGTACGGCGCTGGCGGCGGGTGCTGGAGGAACTCGCCGAGGAGGAGGTCGCCGCGCTCGACCGGCAGCCGGCCCCCGACCCCGACTCGGTCGCGGCCCTGCTCGTGGCCGCCCTGCTCGGCGGCAAGCGGGCCCGCCCGGCCGGGGAGAAGCTCGCCGAACGGATCGGCGCCCAGGCCGCGCTGCGGCTGCGCGACCGCGGCGGCGAGCTGGTCGGCGACCACCTCGACCAGGTGCTGCGCGCCGAACGCGACCGCCGGCTCGCCCCGCTGGAGGCCCTCGAGGTGACCCCCGAACCGCAGGCCGAACTGATCGCCGCGCTGTCCCTACTGCAGAAGGAGAGGTGACGCGGTGACATCCCTCGCCGACCGCACCGAGGACCGCTGGGACGACGGACTCATCGCACGCTCGCGCCCCAAGCCCGCCGAGGCCCTCGCCGGTGACGGCGGCGACGGCAACGACGGCACCGAGGGCGACGAAGGCGACGAGGCGCTCGTACGGGCCCTCTCCGGCGCCGGGAGCGACGGCGGCAAGTCCACCGCACCCCCGCTCAGCCCCGAGGGCCAGGCCCTGCGCCTGCGCCTCGACGCCCTGCGCCAGCTGGTCGGACTGTCCCGGACCCGGCTCGACGGCAAGACCCTCGCCGAGGCGGGCCGGGTGCTCGACGAGGCGGCCGCACGGCGCGGACTGTCACCGCAGCACACGGTCGTCGCGATCGCCGGAGCCACCGGAAGCGGCAAGTCCACGCTCTTCAATTCACTCGCGGGGGTGCAGATCTCGGAGACCGGCCTGCGCCGCCCCACCACCGCCGCCCCCATCGCGTGCAGCTGGTCGGACGGCGCGGCCGGACTGCTGGACCGGCTGGAGATCCCCGGACGGCTGCGCCGCCGCCCCCGCGAGACCTCGGAGGCCGAGGCGCTGCGCGGGATGGTCCTCGTCGACCTCCCCGACCTCGACTCGGCCGTCGGCGCGCACCGCGACCACGTGGACCGCGTACTGGCGCTCGTCGACGCGGTGGTGTGGGTGGTGGACCCGGAGAAGTACGCGGACGCGGTGCTGCACGAGCGGTACCTGCGCCCGCTGGCCGGGCACGCGGAGGTGACCTTCGTCGTGCTCAACCAGGTGGACCGGCTGCCCGGCGACGCCGCCGACCTCGTCCTGGACGACCTGCGCCGGCTCCTCGACGAGGACGGCATCGCGCTCGGCGAGCACGAGGAGCCCGGCGCCACCGTGCTGGGCCTGTCCGCGCTGACCGGTGAGGGCGTCGGGGAACTGCGCGAGCTGCTCGGGCAGTTCACCCAGGAGAAGGGCGCCGCGACCCGGCGGATCTCCGCCGACGTCGACCGCGCCGCCGTGCGCCTGCGCCCGCTGTACGTGGCCGACGGGCACCCCGGGCCGGAGATCGGGGAGACGGCGCGCGCCGAGTTCGAGGACCGGCTGGCGGAGGCGGTCGGGGCGTACGCGGCCGGACTCGCGGCCGAGCGGGCCTGGCGGCGCAATGCCGGAAAGGCCTGCGGGACGCCCTGGCTGCGGCTGTGGCGCTGGTACGAGGGCCGCCGCGCCCCGCGCACCCTGGCGGGGCTGGCCGCGCTCGCGGCGATCGGCGGCCGGGGCACGGCGGTCGCGGCGCCGCCGGTCGAGGAGGAGGTGACCGCGCGTCAGCGCGTGGAGCAGGCGGTGCGCGTGGTCGCCGACGAGGCCGTCACCGGCCTTCCCGACCCCTGGGCCCAGGCGGTGCGGGAGACGGCGGTGCGCGGCGCCGAACGCCTTCCGGAGGCGCTGGACGAGCTGGCGGTGACCCTCGGGGCGGCGGTCGCGGTGCCGAGCGTCAAGCCGCCGCGGCCCACGTGGTGGCCGGCGGCGGTCCTGGGGCAGGCGGCGATGACCCTGCTCCAGATCTACGGCGGGCTGTGGCTGCTCGGGCAGATCATCGGGGTCCTGGAGCCGCAGCTGATGCCGCCGGTGCTGCTGATGGTGGCGGGCATCGTCGGCGGGCCGCTGGTGGAGTGGGCCTGCTCGATCGCGGCGCGCGGCCCGGCGCGCAGGTACGGGCAGGACGCGGAGCGGAGGCTGCGTCAGGCGGCCGCCGGGTGCGGTCGGGCCCGGGTGCTGGAGCCGGTGGCGGCGGAGCTGCTGCGCTACCGGGAGGTGCGCGAGCAGTACGCGACCGTCGCCGCAGGGGGGACGAAGTTGTCCACAACCCGCCAGTAATCCACAGGCTCGAGCGGGGGTCGGCGGCCGGCCCCAGCATGGTGCGTACCTCGTGCGGATGGTCCGTACGGGTACGCATCGCAGGGGGAGGGCGGCCGGGATGAACGACACCCTGGTGACGCTGGTGGGATACGTGGCCACGCAGGTCGACTACAAGGAGACGCCGAACGGGCCGTCGGCGAGGTTCCGCTTCGCCGTGACGCCGCGGTACTTCGACCGGCGCAAGGAGGCCTGGACCGACGGGACCACCAGCTTCTACACCGTGTGGGCGCGGCGCACGCTGGCGGTGAACCTGGCGGGTTCCGTGTCGGTGGGCGAGCCGCTGGTGGTGCACGGCCGGCTGCGGGTGCGGGAGGACCCGCCCGATGGGGAGGGGCACCGGTGGGTGTCGGCCGAGATCGACGCGACGGCGATCGGGCACGATCTGAACCGGGGAACGGCCGCGTTCCGCCGGGTCGTCAAGACGGACGTGCCGCTGATGGCCACTCAGAAGGCGGCGGTGGTCTGAGTGTTCGAGGCGGTTAGGATTCCCCGGTACTCACGGGCACCTGGGTCTTTGGCCCGAAGGGGAAGACTGTGTCGATTGCCGTTCCCGCATCCTCCGCTCCTGATTCCACTCCTGCTGCCGTTCCTCCTGCTGCCGTTCCTCCTGCTCCTCCCGCCGCCCCCCGGGCCGCGGCCGCGGCGCTCCCTCGGGCCGTCTCCCTCTCCGCGGCCGTACGGGGCTCCGCGCGGCGCCCGCTCGCCGTCGCCCTGCTGGCCGCGGCCCTCACCGCCGCGCCCGGAGCCCAGGCGGCCGCCGACTCGGGCCCGGCGGTGGCCCAGGCCCCCGAAGGCGCGAGCGCCGTGCTGGACGGGCTGAAGACGTACGGGCAGGCGGTCCTGCACTCCGGGGACGGGTCGATCCGGCACATCCCGGCCGGGCTCTACGAGATGCGGGTCGACGGCGGCGGGATGCTCCAGACGTACGGGGTCGGCGTCGAGGGCCACGCACAGCCCCAGTCCCGCTACACGGAGAGCGGCTGGAGCGGCAGCCCGCTCGCCGGGAAGCGGGAGGCGGGCCGGATCCGCTGGGTCCTGGAGCACTCCTACCCGCAGCTGAACGACCTGGCGGGGCTCGCCGAGGCGGCCGGGGCCGGTTCGCTGACCGCGGAGAGCGCGGCGGCGGGCACCCAGGTGGCGATCTGGCGGCTGGCCGAGGGGGTACGGGTCGAGGCCGCGGACCCGGCGGCGGAGAAGCTGGCCGACTACCTCCAGCGGGAGGCCGGGCAGCTGCCCGAGCCGCCGGCCTCGCTGGGGCTGGACCCGGGCGGTGTGTTCGGGGCGGTCGGCACCCGGCTCGGCCCGGTGACCGTGCGGACCGGGGCGCGGAGCGTGTCCGTCGTCCCGGACGCGGCGGCCGTCGCGATGGGGGTGCGGGTGGTGGACGCCGAGGGGCGGCCGCTGGCCGCCGCCGGCAACGGCACCCGGCTCTACTTCGAGGTGCCGCCCGGCACCCCCGACGGCACGGCCTCGGTCACCGTCCAGGGCGCGACCAAGGTTCCCGTCGGGCGGGTCTTCACCAGCGGGATGCCGGCCCAGGCGCAGATCGTGGCGGGCTCCAGCGAGTCCGCGGCGGCCGCCACGGCCACGGCGGTCTGGCCGGAGCCCCCGGCGGTCCAGCCCGTCACCGCGGAGGCCGGCGGGCAGCCGGGCATCCAGCCCGCCGGCCAGAACAGCCAGAACGGCCAGAACGGCCAGAACGGCCAGGCAGGCCAGACCGGCCAGGGCGGCCAGGCCGGCCAGAGCTCACCGGACTCCCCGGACGAGGAGCGGCTGGCCTCCAGCGGCAGCTCGGCGGCCACCCCGGTCATCGCCTCCCTGGCGGTGGGCCTGGTCGTCCTCGGCGGCCTGGTGGTCCTCCTGCTCCGCAAGCGCCCCCTGGACGAGGAGGACCACTAGACCGGGCGGCCCGGCCCGGCCCGGCCCCGCCCCGCTTCGCGGAGGTGTGGCGAGGTCGGCTCCGGCGGGTCGATTCCGGGGCCGTGCCCGGGGTAGGTGCAGGCCATGGCCGATCAAGAGTTGACCTGGCAGGGTGCAGTCGCGCGGTGGGACCGGCGGCTGTTCGACGTGGTGGCCCGACGGCACTGGCCCGGCGCCGACCGGGTGCTGCCCAGGCTCGGGCGGGCCGCGAACCACGGAGTGCTGTGGGGCGGGGCCGCCCTCGGGCTGGCCGCCTTCGGGTCGGCCCGGGCCCGCAAGGCCGCCGTCCGCGGGGCCGCCTCGCTGGCGCTGGCCTCCGCGACCATCAACACCGTCGGCAAATGGTCCGTACGCCGCCCGCGGCCGCTGCTGGACGGGGTGCCCGCCGTGCGACAGCTCACGACGCAGCCGCAGACCACCTCCTTCCCGTCCGGGCACGCGGCCTCGGCCTTCGCCTTCACCGCCGGGCTGGCCATGGAGTCCCCGGGCTGGGGCGCCGTGCTGGCCCCGGTGGCCGCGTCCGTGGCCTTCTCCCGGGTGTACACCGGGGTCCACTACCCCTCCGACGTGCTCGCGGGCGCGGCGCTGGGCGTGGCCGCGGGCCTGGTCGTGGACCGGCTCGCCCGCGACGCCAAGGAGGCCAGGGTCGTGCCGGGCGCCGAGCGGCCCGCCGCGGGTGTGCCCGCGCTGCCCGACGGGGCCGGGCTGACCGTGGTGGTCAACACCGCGTCGGGCACCGCCGCCACCGCCGGCCTCGACCTGCTGCGCACCCGGCTCCCCGAGGCCGAGGTGATCGAGTGCACGGGCCCGGAGCTGCCCGAGGCCCTGGAGTCCGCGGCCTCCCGCGCCACGGTCCTCGGCGTCTGCGGGGGCGACGGCACCGTCAACGCGGCCGCCACCGCCGCCCTGCGCGCCGGGCTGCCGCTGGCCGTGTTCCCCGGCGGCAGCCTCAACCACTTCGCGATGGACCTCGGCATCAGCGGCACCGAGGACACCTGCCGGGCCGTGGCCGAGGGCCACGCCGTCCACATCGGGGTGGGCCGGTTCACCCCCGGGCCGGACGGGGGCCGGCCCGGCTACTTCCTGAACAACTTCAGCATCGGCGCCTACCCCGAGCTGCTGCGCCACCGCCTGCACTGGGCCCCGCGCATCGGCGGCGGCCCCGCCGCCCTGCTGGCGGCCTGGCGGGTGCTGAACGCCCAGCGCCCGGTGCGGCTGCGCCCGGCCGGGCGGCCGCGGAGCGTCTGGCTGCTCTTCGCGGGCAACGGCACCTACCACGGGACCGGCCCCACCCCCCGCCGCCGCGACAACCTGGGCGAGGGCCTGCTCGACGTACGGCTCGTCCACGGCGGCGGCCGCCCCGGCCCGCGCCTGCTGGCCGCCGCCCTCGCGGGCCCGCTGACCCGCTCCCCGGTCCACGCGGCCACCCGGCTGCGGAGCCTGCGGATCGACGAGATCCCGCCGGGCACCCCGTTTGCGTACGACGGCGAGTACGCCAAGGCACCCTCCGGCCTGGTCCTCGAATCGCTCCCCGACGCACTGACCGTCTACCGTCCCCACCCGTGACGCGGCCCGCCCGAACCGTGCCCGGACCCTGTCCGGGCCGGAGGGCATGACCTACCCATTCGCCCGCAGGTATGGACGGCTGGCAAGATGGGGTGTATCTGCCCACCCATCGATCTGCCGGACGGTTTCTCTTGGCTGAGTTCATCTACACCATGCGCAAGACGCGCAAGGCGCACGGCGACAAGGTGATTCTTGATGACGTCACCCTGAACTTCCTGCCCGGCGCGAAGATCGGTGTGGTCGGCCCGAACGGTGCCGGCAAGTCCACCGTTCTGAAGATCATGGCGGGCCTGGAGCAGCCGTCCAACGGCGACGCCTTCCTGTCGCCCGGCTTCACCGTCGGCATCCTCATGCAGGAGCCCAAGCTCGACGAGTCGAAGACCGTCCTGGAGAACGTCCAGGACGGCGCCGCCGAGACCATGAAGAAGCTCAAGCGCTTCAACGAGGTCGCCGAGCTGATGGGCGTCGAGTACACCGACGCCCTCATGGACGAGATGGGCAAGCTCCAGGACGACCTGGACCACTCCAACGCCTGGGACCTCGACGCCCAGCTGGAGCAGGCCATGGACGCCCTGGGCTGCCCTCCCGGCGACTGGCCCGTCACCAACCTCTCCGGTGGCGAGAAGCGCCGCGTGGCGCTCTGCAAGCTGCTGATCGAGGCCCCGGACCTGCTCCTCCTCGACGAGCCCACCAACCACCTCGACGCCGAGTCGGTGAACTGGCTGGAGCAGCACCTCTCGCAGTACAAGGGTGCCGTCGTGGCCGTGACCCACGACCGCTACTTCCTCAACAACGTCGCCGAGTGGATCCTCGAGCTCGACCGCGGCCGCGCCCACCCGTACGAGGGCAACTACTCCACCTACCTGGAGAAGAAGGCCACCCGTCTCAAGGTCGAGGGCCGCAAGGACGAGAAGCGCCAGAAGCGCCTCAAGGAAGAGCTGGAGTGGGTGCGGTCCAACGCCAAGGGGCGTCAGACCAAGTCCAAGGCCCGTCTGGCCCGCTACGAGGAGATGGCGGCCGAGGCGGACAAGATGCGCAAGCTCGACTTCGAGGAGATCCAGATCCCGCCGGGCCCGCGTCTGGGCTCGATCGTGGTCGAGGTCAACAACCTCTCGAAGGCGTTCGGCGACAAGGTCCTCATCGACGACCTGTCCTTCACGCTGCCGCGCAACGGCATCGTCGGCATCATCGGCCCGAACGGCGCCGGCAAGACCACGCTCTTCAAGATGATCCAGGGCCTGGAGACGCCGGACTCCGGCGCCATCAAGGTCGGCGACACCGTCAAGATCTCGTACGTCGACCAGAGCCGCGCCAACATCGACCCCAAGAAGACCCTCTGGGCGGTCGTGTCGGACGAGCTGGACTACATCAACGTGGGCCAGGTCGAGATGCCGTCCCGCGCGTACGTCAGCGCCTTCGGCTTCAAGGGCCCGGACCAGCAGAAGCCGGCCGGCGTCCTGTCCGGTGGTGAGCGCAACCGCCTCAACCTGGCGCTGACGCTCAAGGAGGGCGGCAACCTGCTGCTCCTCGACGAGCCCACCAACGACCTCGACGTCGAGACCCTGTCCTCGCTCGAGAACGCGCTCCTCGAGTTCCCCGGTGCGGCCGTGGTCATCTCCCACGACCGCTGGTTCCTCGACCGGGTCGCCACGCACATCCTGGCGTACGAGGGCGAGTCGAAGTGGTACTGGTTCGAGGGCAACTTCGAGTCGTACGAGAAGAACAAGATCGAGCGTCTCGGCCCGGACGCGGCCCGTCCGCACCGTGCCACCTACAAGAAGCTCACCCGAGGCTGAGGCCCGCACCATGGCAAGACACCACTACCGGTGCCCCCTGCGCTGGTCGGACATGGACTCCTTCGGCCACGTGAACAACGTGGTCTTCCTCCGCTACCTGGAGGAGGCGAGGATCGACTTCATGTTCCGGCTGGCGCCGGGGGAGGGCAGCGAGTCCTTCACGGGCGGGTCCGTCGTGGCCCGCCACGAGATCGACTACAAGCTGCCCCTCGTGCACCGTCACGAGCCGGTGCTCATCGAATCCTGGGTGACCCGGATAGGCGCCGCGTCCCTGACCATCGGCTACGAGGTCAAGGACGAGGCGACCGAGGACGCCCCGGAGAAGGTGTACGTGCGCGCCTCGACCGTGGTCGTGCCCTACAACCTCGCCGAGGGGCGGCCCCGCCGCATCACGGCCGAGGAGAGGCACTTCCTCGAGAAGTACCTCGACGAGCCGGGCACGCCGGCGGCCCGCTCGGAAGGACGCCTCGCGGCATGAACGAACGGCTGTACTTCGCCGACTCCGGGGAGGCGGCGGACCTCGCCGCCTTCCTGGGCCGGCTGGTGCACTACGACCGCGCCGCCGCCGTCCGGCTCCAGGCCGGCGGCGGCGCGCTCGCCGTCTTCGGAAGGCCGCCGTCCTTCGAGGTCCTGGCCGTGCGCACGGTGCGGCTCGCCGCACCCCTCGCGACACCGCTGGACCTGACCGTCTCGGCCGGGGAGCTGCTGGAAGCGGTGGACGAGGCCGCGGCCGAGGCCGCCGTGCCCGGTCCGGTCACCGGCCCGCCCTGGGCCGGGGTGCTCCCGCCCCGCGGCGGCTGGCGGCAGCTGCCCGGGCTGCCCGGGCCCGCGGAGATGCGGGCGGCCGTGGCGGGCGCCGTCGCCGAATTCCGTGCCCGTGACGAGGCCCTGCCCGCGCAGCACCGGACCCGCTCCGAGCGCGACCGCATCGGCCGCGAGATCTGGTCCCGCACCCTCGGCGACACCGAACTCCCGCTGCGCGCCGTGCACGCCGCCCAGTCCCTGGGCTTCCTGCGGCCCGTACGGTCCACCGTGCCCGCCGCCCCCGCGCCCCAGGGCCCCGCCCCGGTGGCCCTGCTCGCCGCCGGGAGCTGGCTGCGCCTGCGCACCCCGTACGGCTCGGTCGCCATGCGCCGCCCCGGCAACCCCGCCGGCCTGGGCGCCCTCCAGGTCCGGCCGGTCTGAGCCCCGAGATCCGCTTCCGCTAGCCCGCCGTGTTGATCATCGACGCGGCGGCATAGGTCAGGTACTTCCACAGCTGGGCCTCGTGCTCCGGCGCCAGCCCCAGCTCGTCCACCGCGACCCGCATGTGGCGCAGCCAGGCGTCGTGCGCCGCAGCGTCCACCTGGAACGGCGCGTGCCGCATCCGCAGGCGCGGGTGCCCGCGGTCCTGGCTGTAGGTGGTCGGACCGCCCCAGTACTGCATCAGGAACAGCGCGAACCGCTCCTCGGCCGGGCCCAGGTCCTCCTCCGGGTACATCGGGCGCAGCAGCGGGTCTTCCGCGACCCCCTGGTAGAAGCGCCGGACGAGACGGCGGAAGGTCTCCTCGCCGCCCACCTGCTCGTAAAAGGTCTGCTCCTGAAGCGTGCCCCGCGGAATCTCATTCACCCGACCATCGTCTCAGACACCCGGACGGAGGACCCGGGTCCTAGGACCCTCCGCGTTCGCCCGCGACGGCCGCGCGCAGGACAGTGGATGCATGGGTGCACACACCGCACGCAGCACCTGGGTACGGGACCTGCGCCAGACCGCGCACGCCGCCCAGGTGCGGGAGCTGACGGCAGCCGGGGTGCTGGACGATCCGGCCTGGCGGGCGGCCTTCGCCGCCGTGCCCCGGCACGTCTTCGTCCCCTACTTCTGGACCGGCCGCGGAGCCGGCCACGAGCGGCTCTGGGCGCAGGACCCCGATCCCGAGCAGCGGGCCCGCTGGCTGCGCGGGGTCTACGCGGACACCCCGCTCGCGACCCGGCTGCGCGACGGCGAACTGCTCTCCTCCAGCAGCCAGCCCTCCCTGATGGCGAAGATGCTCCGGGCGCTGGAGGTGCGCGACGGCGACAACGTGCTGGAGATCGGCGCGGGCACCGGCTACAACGCCGCGCTGCTCTGCCACCGGCTCGGCGAGGACCTCGTCACCACCGTGGACCTGGACGAGGAGATCACCGAATCCGCCCGGACGCACCTGGCCGAGCTCGGCTACCACCCGCTTGTGGTCACCGGCGACGGGGCGCGCGGCTGCCCGGCCAGGGCCCCGTTCGACCGGATCCTGGTGACCTGCACGCTGCCGATGGTCCCGCACGCCTGGACGGCCCAGTGCCGGCCCGGGGCGCGGATCCTGGCCCCGCTGTCGACCGGGCTGATCGCCCTGACGGTCCGCGGTCCCGACTTCGCCGAGGGCCGCTTCCTGCACACCCCGGCGTACTTCGTCCCGCTGCGCGGGGCCACGGCGGCGGCGCCGCGCGATCCGGCCGCCGGGGTGCCGCACGGGCTCCCGTACGAGCTGGTGGAGAACGAGCGCTTCCAGTTCATGCTCGTGCTCACCGACGGCGTCCTGCACCCCCGCGAGGCCCTGGACCTGTGGCGCCGGGAGGACCGGCCGGCCCGCGAGCGCTTCGGGGTCACCGTCAGCGGAGAGGGCCAGTGGGCGTGGCTCGACGACCCCCAGGGCCCGTACGTATGGCCCCTGGGGGAGACGCGCGACCGGTCTAGCCGCGGCGGATGGTGATCGTGGTCCAGGCGCCGACGTGCACGCGGTCGCCGTCGCCGAGCGGGACCGGGACGTAGGGCTGGATCGGGTCCTCGCCGCCGTTGATGGTGGTGCCGTTGGTGGAGTTCTGGTCCACCACGGCCCAGCTCAGGTCGGGCTGCTGGACGAGGACCGCGTGCTGGTGCGAGACGCCCGGGTCCTCCGGCGGCACCGACAGGTCGATGTCGGGGGACTCGCCCGTGGAGGCGCGGCGGCGGCCGATGGTGATCTGGCCGCCGGCGAGCGGCAGGTGCTGCTCCGGGGAGTACGCGGGCAGGTTGAGCCCGGCCGCCTCGGGACCGCTGCGCTGCATCATCGCCATGAAGTACGAGCGGTCGGGGCCGATCGTCGCGCTCCACGAGACGCCCTGCGGCGCGAACGACTGCTGCTGGGGCGGCTGGTACTGCTGAGGCGGCTGGTGCTGCGCGGCCTGGTGCTGGTGCTGGTACTCCTGCTGGTACTCGCGCTGGGGCGGCGGCGGAGGCTGCTGCTGGTACTGGGGCTGTGGCTGCGGCTCCTGGGCCGGAGGCGGCAGCAGCCAGTCGTCCTCGCGCTGGAGCGGCTCGGCCGGCCGGTTGACCCGCGAGGGCCGCGAGCCCTGGTACTCGAAGTGGTCCTGCGCGTACGCCACCGGCGGCGGAGGCGTGGACGGGGCCCCGGCGGAGGTCCCGCGGGCTCCGGAGTCCGGGGCGAGAGGGGTGTACGAAGTCGCCGTACGCGTCAGGAAGTTGTACCGGCACTCCTCGCAGAACGGCGCCATGGCCTCGCGCGGGGTCCGGCACTGCGGACAGAGCTCGGCCTGGGCGGTCGGCTCGCCGGCGGTCGGAGGGTAGCCGTAGCCGTAGGAAGGCACCGCAGGGGGGCCTTCGGGGGCAGCCATGCGATGGCCGCAGACCTCGCACCAGTCGTCGGAGGCGGACTGGTGCCCGTTCGGGCAGGTCGGCATGGCGGCGCTTCCCCCTTCTGCCTGCGTCATCGCGTCAGGTCTCTCAGGTCTTCTTCACTCGGACGGTCTGCGTCGAACGCGTTTCAAGGGTCATCTCGTCGGCGTCGGCGACCTTCGCCTTCAGCCGCACAGTACCCGCCGCGGCGTCGACGACATCCACCACCTTCGCCAGGAGCTTGGCGGTGTCGGCGTTTCCCGAGACGCTCGCCAGCTGCACGGCGCGGCCGAGTTTGGCCGTCGCTCCGCCCACATCGCCCAGTTTGCGGGCTTCGAGGCCCTGTTGGATAGCCTGCGCCAGTTCCGCCTGCCCGGTGTAATGGGCCACCTGCGGGTTGATGGCGGTGGAGGCGGCCAGATCGTCCGTCCACACGGCCCGCACCAGCCCCTGCGCGAGGACGGCGGCCGGCTCGCCGGCCGCCCCCGGCAGGACGAGCGAGGCACGGGCGGCCAGCATCTCCTGGCCCACGCCCGCACTCGGGACGCGCACGCACACGTGGTACTCGCGGGACTCGTCGCCCCAGGAGCCGGTCGGGTAGTCGCCGGCCCGCGGACCGGCCTCGGTACGGCGGGCGGTCAGGTCCTGGACGGCGGGCGCGACCTGCTTCACGTACTGGATCTCCGCGCCGACCGGGGTCCACAGGCGCAGCGCGACGTCCGCGACCTCCTTGCCCATGACGTTCTCCATCATGTGCGTGAAGTCCTCGGCGAGGTGGGCCGGGTCGGCCACGATGTCGGCCGAGCCGAGCAGCGCGCTCGCGACCCCGGTGACCTCCTTGACCTCCCAGTCGGTGCCCACCCCGCGGGCGTCGCAGGTGAAGCGGCCCGCGCACGCGTCGAGGGTGGCGCGCAACTGCGCCGGCTCCTCGTGCTCGTTGCGCCCGTCGGTGAGCAGGATCCCATGCCGTATGGCCGCCGAGGACTGCCGCAGCAGGCCGTCGGCCAGCCGCAGCCAGGTGCCGATGGCCGTGCCCCCGCCGGCGCTGAGCCCGCGCAGCGCCTCCTTGGCCTGGGCGCGGGTCACCGGGTCGGCGACCGCGAGGCGGCCCTGGCCCGGGTACACCTCCCTGGCCACGTGCGTGCCGGCGATCACGGCGAAGGAGGTGCCGTCGCGCAGGGTGTCGACGGCCGCGGCCGTGGCCTCGCGGGCACCGCGCATCTTCTCCGGCGGGTACTCCATGGAGCCCGAGCAGTCGACCATGATCACGACGGCTGCCGCGTCCCGGCCGGCCGCCGCGCGGGCGGCGGTGGCACCGCCGGTGGAGGTGGCCGTGACGATCGCGTGGACGTCCCGCCCGCCCTGCGGGAGGAACTCGTTCTGGTACACCTCCACGCTGAAGCGCGGGGCGCTGGGCTTGGCGAAGTTCGCCATCGGTGGGGCTCCTAGGGGCTCGGACAGGCGAGTCGGACTGGTCAGGCCCGGGGAGACGCTTCCGCTTGCGGTTCCGCCGCGGGGCCGGCGCCCGGTTCCGGTTCGGCGCCCCGCGCGGGCCCCGGGGCCGGCTCCGGTTCGGCCTGCGCGGCGAACGGCACGACGGCGACGGTGACGTTGTCGTGGCCGCCGCCGTCCAGGGCGTGCCCCACCAGCACCTGCGCACTGTGCAGGGGCCGGACGGCGGCGTCCGGGGGCAGCACCTGGGCCATGTCCCGGGCGGCCTCCGCGTAGTTCCACAGGCCGTCGGTGCAGACGACGACCACACCGGGGTGGTCCGGCTTGAAGACGGCGGTGTGCGGTTCGAGGTCGTAGGCGTCGGCCCCGAGCCAGCCGGTGATGGCGTGGGCCCGGACGTCGGCGTAGGCCTCGGCCTCGCCCATCAGACCGGCCGCGACCATCTGGGCGGCCCAGGAGTCGTCCTCGGTGAGCCGGCGGGACAGGGCGGCGCGGTCGTCCGGCACCCAGTAGGCGCGGCTGTCGCCCACCCATCCGATGGTGAGCAGACCGCCGCTGACGACGGCGCCGACCAGGGTGCAGGCGGGGGCGTTCTGCGCGCCGGGGACCTCCGGGGCCAGGGCGTTGACCGCCGCGGCGGCGGCCAGGATCGCCTCGTGCATGGCCTCCTGGGGGTGGGCGCCGCGCGGCAGCGCGTCGAGCAGGGACTCGTTGGCCGCGGCGGCCGCGGCGGCCGAGGCCTCGTCGGGGCGGCTCGCGGAGGAGACGCCGTCGCAGACGACGGCCACGGTGGCGGTGGAGCCGTCGGGCAGGGCGGTGGCCGCGACCGCGAAGGCGTCCTCGTTGCGGTGGTGGCGCAGCCCGCGGTCGCTGACCGCGGCCACGCTGCCGAGCTCCTCCTCCTGGTGGTCGCGCTCCCGGGGCTGGGCGTGCCCGCAGTGCTCGCAGTAGCCGTCGGTGTCGACGTACCCGGTCCGGCAGGCGACGCAGGTCTTCCCGCCGGCGGCCTGCGGGGCCTCGGCCGGGGCGGCGTGCGCGGGGGCGGCGGCCTCGTACGGGGCTTCGCCCGCGCCCCAGGGGGTCCCGTCCGGCGGGGTCGCGGCGCCGCCGGGCAGGTCGTACCGGGCCTGCGGGTCGTCGGCACCGGCGCCGTACGCGTGCTCCGCCGCGCCCCACGGGGTGCCCTCGGGAGGAGTGGCGGTGTCGTGCGGGCCCTCGTGGCCCGGGGCCGCGGCTGTAGCCGGGGCCGGGGCCGCAGCCGGGTACGGGGCGGCGGCGGGGGTCGGGCGCGGCTCCGCGCCGCCCGGCTCGGGCCCGCTCCCCGGCTCCCGCTCGGCCTCCGCCGGGGTGAGCGCCCAGCCGCCCGGCTCGCCGACCAGTGTCGGCGCGGCCGAGGCCACGCTGCCCCAGCCCGGGGCGGGCTCGGGGGCGGCGTGCGAACCGCCGGGGGCCGGGGCGCCGTAGCCGCCCGCGGCGGCCGGCGGCGCGGGCGGGGCCGGCGGTGCCGGTGGTGCCGACGGGAGGGGGATGGTCGGGTGGTCCGCGGCCGGATCCGCCGGGGGAGGGGCGGTCACGGCGTAGCCGCAGACGCCGCAGAAACGGTCACCTTCCTCGAGGGGTTCCGAGCAGCTGGGGCAGCCCGACAGCCGATGCATCGACATCACTCACACCCACGTCCGGGGACGGAAACGGTTTGCCCGCTCCACCAGTTCGATCCTCTCCTCGCCCCGCTGCGCCAGCCGTGCGAGCACGCGGTACGAGCGCTCCAGTCCGAAGCGCAGGCCCCGTTCGTCCAGTTGACTGCCGAGCAGCGAGGTGCTGCCGGGATCGGAACCCCGGCTACCCGACAGTACCCAGTCCAGGGCCGAGCCCAGAACTTCCGTCGTGAGCCGCTCGTGGCGCTCCGGATCCAGCCCGAACCGCCGCAGCGCCTCCACCTGCCCGGCGGCCGCCTCCAGGTCGGCCAGCAGGGGCTCCTGCGGGGACCGGTCGCGCAGACGTGCCCGTACGGCCGCCACCCGCGCGGCGGTGTAGTGGATGGAGGCCTCGGGTACGGACTCCAGCGTGAGCACGGCTCCGGCCCGGTCGCCCGCGGCGAGCTGGACCCGGGCCAGCCCGAAGGCGGCGCTCACGAAACCGGGGTCGGTGGTCCAGACGAGGCGGTAGTACTCGGCGGCGTTGTCCAGCTGGCCGAGGACCTCCGCGCACAGCCCCAGCGCCAGCTTCGGCGCGGGCTCGCCCGGGAAGGCGTCGTAGATCGCGTCGAAGGACAGGGCCGCGATCTCGTCCTCCCCGGCGGCCAGGGAGGCGACGCCGCGGGCCCACACCACCCGCCAGTCGTCCGGGTACCGGTCCTCGAGCTCCCGCAGGGTGCCCGAGGCCGCGGCCAGTTCGTCCAGCTCCAGCCGGGCCCGCAGCTCGCGCAGCCGCAGCTCGGCCGAATCGGCGGGCGCCGAGCGGAGGGCTCCCAGGAGGTCGCCGGGCGCGGAGGCCAGCAGGCCGGTCAGGAAACCGGCGTTGGGGTCGGCCGGGTCCACCAGCGGTACGGGCAGCGCCAGCGCGGTGTCGCGCCGGGCCGCTCCCGCGGGGGACACGGGTACGGGTGCGGGCCCCGCGCCGGCTCTGACGGGCGCGGCCTCGGCCTCCGCCGCCGGGACGGGGGCCGGTAGCGGGGCGGGTACGGGCGCCGGGGCCGCGTGCCGGGGCCCGGGCACCGCGGCCACGTGCGTGGCACTGGTCCCGATCCCGGCCTCGGCCCCACCCCGGGCCCACGCACCGGAGCCCCCGCCACCGGCCGCCGCGGGCACGCCAACGCCCCCGGGCGCCTGCGCCCACGGGCCGGGAGCCCCGGCCGGGACCGGGGCCGCGTACGGCGGGAGGCCGCCGGAGGCCTGCGTACCCGGCGCGGGACCCGCGGCGGGCGTCCCCCCGCCCCCGGGCACCTGCGCCCCCGGGCCGGGTGCCCCGGGCTGGGGGGCGGCGATGCCTGCCGGGGTTCCCGGTGCGGGAGTGCCCGGGGGTACGGCGGGGGACGTCCGGGGGGCAGGGGGTCTGCGCAGGCCGCGGGCGCGGCGGGAGGCGGGCGGGCGCAGGCCCAGGCGGGATACGGCCGGGTCGGCGGTGTCCGCGAAGAGGCGGGTGTCCGGGACCCGGGTCTCCGGGCCGAACAGGGTGGACACCTGCGGCCGCGGCCGGCCCGTCTGGAGGGCGACGACCTCGCGCAGCACGCCCGTCAGCTGGTCCGCCATCTCCTGCGCGGAGGCGAACCGCCGCCCGGGATCCGGATCGGTGGCCCGGACGAGCAGCCGGTAGAAGGACTCGTACCGCCCGAACACCTCGATGTGCTCCGGGTCCGGCAGCGAGTCCACGAACACGTTCGTGTAGCCCTGGAAGTCGAAGGTCAGCACGGCCAGGGTGCGCGCCACCGTGTACAGGTCGGAGGCGACCGAGGGGCCCAGCTCCGCGACCTCCGGGGCCTGGTAGCCCACCGTGCCGTAGATGGCCGACTCCTCGTCGTCCATCCGCCGGACCGCGCCCATGTCGATGAGCTTCAGCTGGTCCTGCTGCTGGATGGCGTTGTCGACCTTGAAGTCGCAGTACAGCAGGTTCCTGCTGTGCAGGTGACCGAGCGCCTCCAGCGCCTCGATCCCGTAGGCGCAGGCCTGCTCCACCGGCAGCGGATCGCGCCGCCCGTCCGGCCGGCGCCGCTCGTTCGCGATCTCCTTCAGCGATTTGCCGCCCACGTACTCCATGACGATGTACCCGTCCAGCGAACCGGTCCGCTGGTCCAGGTGCTCCACGAAGTTGTAGATCCGCACGATGTTGGAGTGCTCGATCTCCGCGAGGAAGCGCCGCTCCGATATCGCGGCGGCCATCGCGTCCTCGTCCCCGGTGTCCAGCAGGCCCTTGAGCACCACCCACCGGTCCGACACCGCCCGGTCCACCGCCAGGTACACCCAGCCGAGCCCGCCGTGCGCGAGGCAGCCGGCCACCTCGTACTGGCCGTGGACCACCTCGCCCGCGCGCAGCTTGGGCACGAAGGAGTACGGGTGCCCGCACTTGGTGCAGAACCCTTCCGTCCGCCCGGGCCGGTCGCCCCGGGCGCGCCCCACCGGGGCCCCGCAGTCGGCGCGCGAGCAGAACCGCTTGCGCTCGGGCACCTCCGGGTTCTCCAGGACCGCCGCCGCAGGATCCGGACGCGGCACTTCCGGTACGTTGACCAGCCCGGCGCCGAGCCGCCCGCGCCCCGAGGACGAGGGCGCCGAGCCCGAACTGCGCACCGACACCGACCGGGCGGACGCCGGCCCCGACAGGGAGCGCGAGAGCCGCCCCGACACGGAGCGGCGAGACGCCGAGGAGCGCGCCGAGCGCGCCGAGGCCGAGGAGCGGGCCGAACCGTGCGACCCCCGCGAGCCCGCCGACCCCCGCGACCCGGCCGAACCGGCCGACCCGCCCGATCCGGCGGAGCCCAGGGCGGCCGCGCCGCGCGCCGCGCTCGTCATCCCCGTCGGCGGCGACACCAGTTCCTCCGCGCCGGCCCCCGCGACCGAGCCGATCGGCGCGAGCCCGCAGGTGTCGCAGTAGACCTCGCCGCCGCCCATGTCCTCGTACGTCCCCGGGCAGCCGGGTCTGACGCACCCCGTTCCGATCAGGCTCATGCGCCCTCCTTTCCGGGGGCCCCCGCGCCCCGCACCGCCTCGGCCGCGGCCTGCTGGTAGCGCAGGACGGCCTGCTCGGCGGCCCGCAGGTCGCAGGGCGCGCTCCACAGCATCCGCCGGGCCGTGTCGTACCGCTCGATCAGCAGCGGATCCTCCGCCAGCCCGTGCCGGGCCACCTTCGCCTTGTAGGCGTCGAGCCGCCCGCGCAGCTCGGCCCGCACCGCGAGGGGCGCCGTCACCGCGGTCAACGATTCACGGGCCCTGCGCAGTTCCTCCTCGGCCCGTTCCTCCAGGGACTCCAGCAGCGGGGAGAGCCGGTGCCAGCGGGACTGGCGCCGGTGCTCGGCCGCCGCCGCGAGCTGCTCCTGGAGCACCGTCGGCGGGCCGCTCACCGCGGGCACCTCCGACGCGGCGATCTTCGCCAGCACCTCGCCGCGGGCCGTCCGCGCCTCCGCCAGGGTCCGGTCGGCCCGCGAGAGCACGTCCCGCAGGCTGATCAGCCGCTGCTCGGCGTCCTGCCGGACGTCCAGCACGGCCTCGACCTCCCGGCGTACGTCCTCCAGCGCGAGCGCGGCCCGGTCGTAGCGCCCGGTGTCCGGACGGCCGCCGCCCGGCGCGGAGCTCCCCGCCGCGGCCGGCACCCAGAAGGCCAGCGGGTCCGCGATCACCTCGGCGCGCAGCTCCGCCAGCTCGCCGGTGATGGTCTCCAGGTCGTCGCCCGAGGGGTGCTCGCCGGGCCGCACGCCCACCGAGTGGGCCAGCGAGCGGGTGCGGTGCAGCTCGGCGGCGAGCAGGTCGATGCGGGCGGGCAGCGCCGACCACACCGCGTCGGCGGCGACCACCACGTCCAGCGAGGCCGCGTACAGCTCGTTCATCCGGGCCACCAGCTCGGCGAGCGAGAAGCGCTCGGCCAGCCCGGCGCCGTCCACGGCGGCGCCCGCGATCAGCACCCCGGGCCCGCGCAGCCGCTCGGTCAGCTCGACCAGGTCGTCGCGGCCCGGCCAGCGGCGCCGCTCCCGTATCTCCCGGGCGGCGGCCAGGGCCCCGCTGTAGGCGTCGAAGTACGTCCACAGCCGGGTGATGTCCGCGTCGGCGGCCGCCCACCGCTCCTTGGTGACCCCGGTCAGCCCGGCGCCCTCCAGCAGCCGGCGCCCGGCGTGGTCCTGGAGGGCCAGCAGCGAGGTCTCGACGGCCTCGTGCTCGGCGCCCAGCCGGGTCAGGGCACGGTCGACGCCGTCCCGGTCCATCACTGCCGACGACCACGACTCCAACGACTGTGCCTCCGCTTCCGTGTCCGACTCCGTGCCCGCCACCGGCCTCAGCCGTCCCGGTACTTGGGTGCGGGCGGCGCGGTCACGCCGGGCAGCACCGGTTGCAGGTGCTTGAGGTACGACTTCATCCAGCGGCTCTCATTGCCGCCCGAACGGTACTCCTCCAGCACCTTGTTGACCCGGCGTACCAGGTCGGAGGCGTCCTTGTTCATCGCCACGCCGTAGAACTCGCGGGTGAACGGCGAGCCGACCAGCCGCACCGACGGGTCCTGCGCGGCCTGGCCGGCCGCGAGGGCGTTGTCCGTGACGATGCCGTCCACCTCGCCGAGCTGGAGCCGGACCAGGCAGTCCAGCTGGTTCGGCACGGTGACCGGCACCGAGCCGTACGACTGGGCCTTCAGGGTGGCCTCGGCCGTGGAACCGGCGGCGAAGCAGATCCGCTTGTCCTTCAGGGAGGTGTCGTACCCGGTGATCTGCGAGCCCCTGGGCGCCAGCACCTGCTGCCCGGCCTCGAAGTAGGCCGTCGAGAAGGCGACCTCCTCCAGCCGCTTGCAGTTGATCGTCATGGTCCGCACGACGATGTCGACGCGGCCCTCCTGGAGGGCGGGGATGCGCTGACTGGTCGGGATGGCCCGGTAGATGACCGCGTTCGGATCGCCCAGGATGTCCTGGGCGATGGCCTTCACCAGGTCGATGTCGAAGCCGTCGAGCCCGCCGCCGTCCTCGGCCTGGTTGCGGTAGCCCCAGCGGAAGCTGTTCTGGTCCACGCCCGCGACGAGCTTGCCCGCCGCCTTGATCCGCGCGATCGCCGCGCCGTCGAGACCGGACGGGCGCAGGCTGGCCTCCGGGTCCTGGCAGGTGTCGAGCGGCGCCGCCGGGGCCGCCGCCATCGACGCGGGCCCGCGGACCGCCGCGCCGCCCGCGGCGTCCGGCGTCGCACTGGCCAGCGGCAGCAGCACGGTCGCGGCGGTCACCGCGCAGGCCACGGCCATCGCGCTCACCCCGCCCCAGCCGCGCAGCCGGCCCGTCAGCCGCCGCAGGGCGGACGGCGCGCCCGGCTGGTTCGCACTGCCCTCGAAGCCCTCGGAGGCCTCGAAGCCCTGGGAGCCCTCGGAGGCCCGCACCGCTCGTGTCCGCATCGCTCTCACCTGTACTCCGAAAGCCTGCGCCCGATGCCCAGCAGCGCCGCCGCCGCGCCGACGGCGGCGAGGACCGCGGTCCCGGTCAGCAGGCCGCCCAGCGCGCCGAGCCCGTCCCGGGCCGCCCGGGTGAACTCCCGCTGCTCGTGGGCCACCGCCTGCTCCAGGGAGGCGTCCACCGTGTCGAAGGCGGCCCCGCTGCTGTCCTTGTGGTCCTTGTCCCCGACGACCTGGACCAGCGCGGACTCGTAGTCCCCCTTCAAGTCCGCCTCCCGGGCCGCCGTGTGCCGCTGCTTCCACAGTTTCACGCCGTCCGCGGCGCGGGTCACCGGCGCCCGGCCCGCCTCGTCGTCGGCCAGCCGCAGCGCGATCGCCAGCCCGGCGTCCAGTTCCTTCATGTTGGTCGTGAAGTCCACGTCGTACTTGTCGGACTTGGTGTCCGCGGCCAGCACGGCGCCGCGGGCGATCAGCGTGAGGTTCTCGCCGGCCCGCGCCTGGAGGGAGGCGATCCGCGCGTCGTTGAGCACCTTCAGCGACTCCTGCCCCTGCGTGCGCGCCTCGCTCAGCGAGGCCCGCGCCACCGTGTGCCCCACGGCCAGCCACAGCAGCACCACCACGGACGCGGCCGTCGCCGCCAGCAGCCCGTGGTTGAAGACCCGGTTCGTACGGCGGTAGTTGCGCCGCTGGGCCCACGCCAGGGCGGCGAGCGCGACCAGGCCCGCGCCGATCGAGGCCAGCGGCCAGGCCCGGGAGTCGTCGTAGTCCGTGTAGAGCCGGCCGGTCTCCGCCTCGTACAGCCGCTGCGCGGCCGGGAGCAGCTGGGTCGTCATCTGCTCGTTGGCGTACCGGAGATAGGCCCCGCCCAGCGGCAGGCCCTGCCGGTTGGCGGCCCGGGCCTGCTCTATCAGGCCCGTGTAGCGCGGCAGCTGCTCGCTGAGCAGGGTGATCTGGGCGCGGGAGTCCTCGCTGCCGCCGGTGTTCGCGGCGGCGCTGACCAGCAGGCGGGAGGCGTTGGCGATGTCCTTCTCGTACCGCAGGCGGACCTCGCGCTCCTCCGTGGAGCCCAGCAGGAAGCCGCTGGAGGAGGCCGTGTCGGCGTCCGCGAGGGAGCGGTACAGGCTCGCCGCGTCCGCGCTCAGCGGCTGGCTGCGGCCCACGACGTCCTCGGCGGCGGCGCTCCGGCCGGAGACCTCCCACAGGCCCACCGTGCCGAACAGCACGATCAGGGCGGCCAGTGCGGCGCCGATGATGCGCAGCCGGCCGGGCTCGGTGGTGGCCGCGCGGCGCAGCTGCTCCACGCCCTCGGCCCAGGCGGTCCTGCGCCCCGGCGGCGCACCGGGCGCCGCCGGCGGCCCGGCGGGCGGCACGGCGCCGCCCCCGGGCGCGGGCGCGCGTGATGTGACGGCCACCGTGACCTCCCCCTTGGTCCTTGCTCCGCAGCAGTATGGCCGCATCGACGGCAGGCCACACCACCCGGTGCCGGATCTTGGGAGATCCGCCCCCTGGGGGCGCAGGTCCACCCCTTCACCGTGAATACGTCCGTACGACCGCCACGGTTCCAGACCTGCGGGCTTCCGGGGCCGGTTCACCCGAAATGGGCACGCAGTTTTCCGTGGGCCCCGTCCGGGGATCCGAGCACGTCCAGCCCCAGCAGCCCGGCCCCCAGGACCGGAGGGGCCGTCACCACCGACACCCGGGCGTGCGGCGCCCGTTCGGCGAGGCCCGCTGTGATCCGGTCGTTGAGCTGCGGATGCCCGGCGGCCAGCACGCTGCCGCCGAGCACCACGGGAGCGTCCTCGTCCAGCAGTCCCAGGCGGGTCAGCGCCACCGCCGCCATGGCCACGACCTCGTCCGCCTGCCGGTGCACCAGCGACACGGCCACCGGGTCCCCGGCGGCCGCCACCGAGAACAGCAGCGGAGCCAGTTCGTGCCGCCGCTCGCCCGGGATCCGGCCCAGGTGCAGCGACTCGATCAGCGCGTACATGGAGTCCTGGCCGAAGTGCGCCGGCAGCGCCCGGGCCAGCTCGGTCGGCCCGCCCCGGCCGTCCTCGGCCCGGGCCGCCCACCACAGGGCCTCCTCGGCCAGCCCGCCCCCGCCGCCCCAGTCGCCCGAGATCCGGCCGACCGCGGGGAAGCGGGCCGTCCGCCCGTCCGGGGTCATCCCGACGCAGTTGATGCCCGCCCCGCACACCACCGCGACGCCGCGCGGCCCGGCGCCCGCGGGCAGTCCGGCCCGCAGCAGCGCGAAGGTGTCGTTGTACACCGCCGTGGATCCGGCCCAGTTGCGGCGCCGGATCTCGGCCGCCAGCTTCCGCTCCTCCACCGGGAAGTCGGCGTTGGCCAGACAGGCCGACACGTGCGCGGCGCACGGCCCGCCCTCCGCGCGGGGGTCCAGCCCGGCCGCGGCCATCGCCTCCGCCAGCACGTCGACGGCCCCGGCCACCCCCGTGCGGGACGGCTGGAAGCCGCCGGCCTGACCGGAGCACAGCACCGAGCCGTCCGGGCCGAGGAGCGCCACGTCCGTCTTGCTGTTCCCGGCGTCGACGGCCAGCACCGCCGCCGTCCCGGGCCGGGTCACGCCCATGGCAGGTGCTCCTTGTTGTGCGCGAGGAGCCGGTCGGCCAGCCCCTCGGCACGGTCGGTCTGGCCCACCAGCGGGTGGGCCAGCAGCGCCCGGAAGACGCGCTCGCGGCCGCCGCGCAGCGCCGCGTCCAGGGCGAGGTCCTCGTACGCCGTCACGTGCGCGATCAGCCCGGTGTACAGCGGGTCCAGCGCGGGCGCCGCCAGCGGCCGCGGGCCCGAGCCGTCCACCCGGGCCTGTACCTCGACCACCGCGTCGTCCGGCAGGAAGGGCAGGGTGCCGTTGTTGAACGTGTTGACCACCTGCACGGCCGGTGCGCCGCCGTTCCCGTCGCCCAGCAGCGAAGCCGCCAGGTCCACGGCCGCCTCCGAGTAGAAGGCGCCGCCGCGCCGGGCCAGCAGCTCGGGCTTCTCGGCCAGCGCCGGGTCCCCGTACAGGGCGAGCAGCTCCCGCTCCATCGCGGCGACCTCGGCCGCCCGCGAGGGCTTGGTCGCCAGCTCGCGCACCACCTCGTCGTGCGCGTAGAAGTACCGCAGGTAGTACGACGGTACGACGCCCAGCCGGTCCAGCAGCGAAGGCGGCAGGTGGAGGTCCCCGGCGATGGCCTCCCCGTGCTCGGCGAGCAGCCGGGGCAGCAGGTCCTCGCCGTCCGGGCCGCCCCGGCGCACGCCCAGCTCCCAGGTGAGGTGGTTGAGCCCGACGTGGTCCAGGTGGATGTCGGCCGGCGCCAGGTCCAGCAGGGCCGCGAACCGGCGCTGGAAGCCGATCGCGACGTTGCACAGGCCGACGGCCTTGTGGCCGGCCTTGAGCAGGGCCCGGGTGACGATGCCGACCGGGTTGGTGAAGTCGATGATCCAGGCGTCCGGGCTGGCCCGGCGGACCCGTTCGGCGATGTCGAGGACCACCGGGACGGTGCGCAGCGCCTTGGCGAGCCCGCCGGCGCCGGTGGTCTCCTGCCCGACGCAGCCGCACTCCAGCGGCCAGGTCTCGTCCTGGAGCCGGGCGGCCTGACCGCCGATGCGCAGCTGGATCAGGACGGCGTCGGCGCCCTCCACCCCGGCGTCGAGGTCGGAGGTGGTGGTGATCAGCCCGGGGTGCCCCTGCCGGGCGAAGATGCGCCGGGCCAGGCCGCCGATCAGCTCCAGCCGTTCGGCGGCGGGGTCGATCAGCACCAGCTCGCTGACGGGCAGGGTGTCGCGCAGCCGCGCAAAGCCGTCGATCAGCTCGGGGGTGTAGGTGGAACCGCCGCCCACCACTGCGAGTTTCATGCCTAGCCTTTCACTCCGGTCAGGGTGACTCCCTCGACGAACGCCTTCTGGGCGAAGAAGAAGAGGACGATCACCGGGGCCATGACCATCACGGTCGCGGCCATGGTCAGGTTCCAGTTGGTGTGGTGCGCCCCTTTGAAGGACTCCAGCCCGTAACTGAGGGTCCAGGCGGCCGGATTGTCGGAGGCGTAGATCTGCGGGCCGAAGTAGTCGTTCCACAGGGAGAAGAACGAGAACAGCGCGACCGCGGCGATGCCCGGCTTCGCCATCGGCAGTACGACCCGCAGCAGTGCGCGCAGTTCGCCGCAGCCGTCGACGCGGGCCGCGTCCAGGTACTCGTCGGGGATGGTCAGCAGGAACTGCCGGAGCAGGAAGATGGAGAAGGCGTCGCCGAAGGCCAGCGGGATGATCAGCGGCCACAGGGTGCCGGAGAGGTCCAGCTGCTTGGCCCAGAAGAGGTACATCGGGATGATCACGACCTGGGGCGGCAGCATCATCATGGCGATGACCAGCAGCATCGAGACCCGCTGCCCGCGGAAGCGGAACTTGGCGAGGGCGTAGGCCACCGGGATCGAGGACGCCACGGTCAGCAGCGTGCCCAGCCCGGCGTACAGCAGGGTGTTGCGCCACCAGGTCAGGAAGCCCGGGGTGTCCCAGACCTTCGCGTAGTTCTCCCAGACCCAGGTGTCGGGCACCAGGTCGCGGGTGAGCGCCTGCTGATCGGTCATCAGCGAGGTCAGGAAGACGAAGACGAAGGGCAGGACGAAGAACAGGGCGGCGGCGATCGCGAGCGAGTGCACGGCGACCCACTGGAGCACGGCGTGGTGCCGGTGCGCGGGCGTCATCGGTGCCCACCTCCGATCAGGCCGCCGCGGCGGCGCATCAGCAGGGCCGTGAAGGCCATGCAGAGGGTGAACAGGACGAGGGCGAGCACACAGGCGGTGCCGTAGTCGAAGCGCTGGAAGCCGGTGTTGTAGACGATCTGCGGCAGGGTGAGCGTGGACTTGTCGGGGTAGCCCGGCTCGAACTGCTGGCCGGAGCCGCCGATCACACCGGCCGCCACCTTCCCCGCGACCAGCGGCTGGGTGTAGTACTGCATCGCCTGGATCACGCCGGTCACCACGGCGAACAGGATGATCGGCGAGATGTTCGGCAGGGTGATGTGACGGAACCGCTGCCAGGCGCCGGCGCCGTCCAGCTCGGCCGCCTCGTACTGCTCCTTCGGTACGTCGAGGAGCGCCGCCATGAAGATCACCATCAGGTCGCCGACGCCCCACACCGCGAGCATGGTCAGGGCCGGCTTGGACCAGTCGGCGTCGGTGAACCAGCCCGGCTGCGGCAGGCCCACCCCGTCCAGCAGGGTGTTGACCGGGCCGGTGCCGGGGTTCAGCAGGAAGACGAACGACAGGGTCGCGGCCACCGGCGGGGCCAGGTACGGCAGGTAGAACAGGGTGCGGAAGACCCCGGCCCCGGTCTTGACCTTCGTGATGAGCAGGCCGACGCCGAGCCCGAAGACGACCCGGCAGGCCACCATGACCACGACCAGCCACAGCGTGTTCCGCATCGCCGGCCAGAACTGCGGGTACTGCGTGAAGACGTACGTCCAGTTGTCCAGCCCGTTGAAGACGGGCGGCCGGAAGCCGTCGTACTTGGTGAAGGAGAAGTAGACGGTGGACAGGAGCGGGTAGGCGAAGAAGACGGCGAACCCGATCAGCCAGGGCGCCATGAAGGCCGTGGTGCGCAGGGCCGACCGGCGCCGCTTCGCCCGCAGGGTGTGCGTGGTCATCTGAGGGCTACTTCGCCTTCGCGATGTCCGTGTCGATCTGCGCGTCCGTCTTGGCCAGGGCGGCGGGCAGGTCGGTGACGGCGCCCTTCTCGTGCTGGTAGGCCAGGTCGGTGAAGGTCAGCTGGTAGGTGCCGCCGTCCGCCTGAGGCGGGGTGGTGCTCGACTTCGGGTGCCGGGCGATGTCGAGGAAGGTCTTGAAGTTCTCGTCGACCTGGAGGTTCGGCGAGGCCAGCGCCTCGATGGTGGAGGGCACGTTGTGGATGCCGTTCGCGAAGGCCACCACCGCCCCGGTGTCGGTGGTCATGTACTTCACCAGTTCCCAGGACGCGTTCTGCTTCTTGCTCCCCGCGGCGATGCCCATGATCGTGCCGGAGATGTAGCCCTTGCCGTAGTCGGCGAGCAGCTCGTCGGGGACGGGCAGCGGCGCGGTGCCGATCCTGAAGGCCACGCCCGCTTCCCTGGCCATGTTCGGCCGCCACTCGCCGTCCACCTGCATGGCGACCTGGCCCTTGTGGAAGGGGTGCTCGGCGCCCCACTCGTCACCGAAGGAGGCCCGGAACTTCTCCAGCTTCTCGTACCCGCCGAGCTTCTCGACCAGGTCCTTCTGCGCGGTCAGCATCTTCGCGAAGGCCGGGTCCTTGGCCAGGTTGGAGGTGCCGTCGGCGCCGAAGTAGGTCGCACCCCACTGCGCCGCGAGCCGCATCGGGGTGGTCTCGTAGCCGTGGAAGGTGGGCATGATGCCGAGCTGCTCGTACGAGTCGCCCTTGGCCCTGGTGAGCTTCTGCGCGACCTCGGTGAACTCGCTCCAGGTCTTGGGCGGGGCGGTGATGCCGGCGGCCTCGAAGGCGTCCTTGTTGTAGACCAGGCCGTAGGCGTCGTTCAGCAGCGGCAGCGTGCACTGGTTGCCCTGGTACGAGGTGTAGTTCAGCAGGGACTGCGGGAACACCTTCGCCTTGTCGAGCTTCGACTTCTCCAGGAACGGGTTCAGGTCGGCGAACGCCCCGGAGTTGCAGAACTTGCCCACGCTGTCGGTGGTGAAGGAGGACACCACGTCCGGGGCCTTGTCACCGCCCGCCCGCAGCGACTGGTTGATCTTGTCGTCGGTCATGTTGCCGGTGACCTTGACCTTGATGTTCGGGTGCGCCGCCTCGAACCGCTTGATGTTGTCCTCGATGGCCTTGACCTCGCCGGGCGCGGACCAGCCGTGCCAGAAGTTGATCGTGACCTCCTCGGCGGGGTCGTCGGCGGCCGCGTTCCCGGCGGATCCGGTACACGCGGTGGCGAGCAGGGATATCGCGGTGAGGGCGGAGGCCGTGGCGGCGGAGGTCAGACGGGGGGTTCTGGGCATGTCGGTGTCACTCTCTGCGCGGGGGACTTCCTGGGAGGGGTGCAGCAGGGGCGAGCGGCGGAACGGTGGAATGGCGGAACGGCGGAACGGGTGCGGGGCGTGCGGTGGTTCGGCGGGACCGCCCGGACGGGGGGCGCCCGGGCGGGCGGTTCGACGGTCCGGTCCGGTGCCGGTTCAGCGGGAGGTGTCGAACACCTCGTCGCGGGTGGCGGCCAGCGCGCTCTCCAGCGCGCCGCGCAGCACCGGCCGCTCCCGCACCTCCCCGGAGACCAGCCGGGGCCGGGAAGGGGCCAGTTCGGCGAGCTCGGCCTCCAGCAGGCCGCGCAGCGGGTCACCGCCGGCGGCGATCACGGCCCCGGAGAGCACCACGATCTCGGGGTCGAGCACGGCGACGAGCGAGGCGAGACCGGTGGCCAGCAGGGTGGCGTACGACTGGAGGAAGCGCAGGTTCGCCCCCTCGGGCGCGGCCGCGGCCTGCCCGAGCAGGGCCACGGCGGCGGCCACCTCCGCGCTGTGCGCGTGCTCCGCGGGCGGCAGCGGCCGCGCTTCGACGCCGAGGCCGGCGGCGAGCCCGGGGACCACCTGCACGCCGGCCAGCTCCTGGTAGCCGCCGGTGTTGGCGCGGGTGACCTGCCGGACCAGGGGGTGGCCCGGCACGGGCAGGAAGCCCACCTCGCCCGCGCCGCCGGTCCAGCCGCGGTGCAGCCGGCCGCCGAGCACCAGGGCGGCGCCGAGGCCCTCCTCGTTCCACAGCAGGACGAAGTCCTCGTGGCCGCGCGCGGCGCCCAGGCGCTGCTCCGCGACGGCGGCGAGGTTGACGTCGTTCTCGTACTCGACCGGCATCGGCAGGGCCGCCGCCAGTTCCTCGAGGAGGGTGGGGGAGTGCCAGCCCGGCAGGTGGCTGGCGTAGCGCAGCCGGCCGGTCTGCGGGTCGAAGGCGCCCGGCGTGGCGATGACCACCCGGTGCAGGTCGGAGCGGTGCAGTCCGGCGTCCTTGACGGCGCCGCCGAGGGCTTCGGTGACCTGCTCGATGACGTCCTTGTCCGGGGAGTACGGGACCTCGTGCGTCCCGGCGACGGCGCCGGTGAGGTCGGCGACGGCCGCCAGCACCCGGTCCGGGGTGACGTCCAGGCCGCCGACGTACGCGGCCCGCGGGTTGACCTCGTAGAGCTGGGCGTTGGGGCCGGGGCGGCCGCCGTCGGTGCCGGTGGCCACGACGAGCCCGGCGGCCTCCAGGCGGGCCAGGAGCTGGGAGGCGGTGGGCTTGGACAGCCCCGTCAGATGCCCGATCCGGGTCCGGGACAGCGGTCCGTGGGTCAGGAGCAGGTCCAGCGCGGCCCGGTCGTTCATGGCGCGCAGCAGGCTGGGTGTTCCGGGCGTGGCGGCGGGCATGATGCTGGCTCTCTCTCCCTCACCGAGGTGAACTGTTAGGTAAGTTTCCTATCGCCGTTTGAGCCGTGTCAATGCCGCTGCCCCGCAGGCTGTGTCGATTTCGACGGACGGCCTGAGGGGCAGCGGCGCGGGGCGGAGTGCGGAGGGCTCCTACTTGGTGATGCGGGGGCCTCCCGGGGCGGCCTGCGGCGGGATCGGCGCGGTGGCCAGGGACTGCGGCGAGGTCGGGTTGGACAGCGCGGACGGCGCGGCGACCGCGGCCGACGGGTCCGCCGCCGCCTCTTCCTCCCCCTCCGCCGGCATGCCGCCGACGATCCGGATGCCCGCGGCGTCGAAGGCCTCCTTGATCCGCCAGCGCAGCTCCCGCTCCACCGAGAACTGCTGGCCGGGCATCGTCTTCGCGGACACCTTCACCGTCATCGAGGCGAGCAGCACCTCGTCCAGGCCCAGCACCTCCACCGGACCCCACAGGCGCTCGTCCCACGGGGAGTCCTTCGCGATGGCGTCGGCGACCTGCTGGACCACCTCGCGGATCCTGGACAGGCTCTCCGTCGGCTTGACCTGCACGTCCACCATCGCGGTCGCCCAGCCCTGGCTGAGGTTGCCGATCCGCTTGATCTCGCCGTTGCGCACGTACCAGATCTCGCCGTTGTCCCCGCGCAGCTTCGTCACCCGCAGGCCGACCTCGATGACCTCGCCCGAGGCCACCCCGGCGTCGATCTTGTCACCGACCCCGTACTGGTCCTCCATGATCATGAACACGCCGGACAGGAAGTCCGTCACCAGGTTCCGGGCACCGAAACCGATCGCCACACCGGCCACACCCGCACTCGCCAGCAGCGGGGCCAGGTCGATCTTCAGGGCGGCCAGGACCATCAGCGCGGCCGTGCCGAGGATCACGAACGAGGCCACCGAACGGAGCACCGAGCCGATCGCCTCCGAACGCTGGCGGCGCCGCTCCGCGTTGACCAACAGCCCGCCGAGCGCGGTGCCCTCGACCGCCTCGGCGCTGGTGTTCATCCGGTTTATCAGCTTGGTCAGCGCCTTGCGGACCACCGAGCGCAGGGCCGCCGCGATCACGACGATCAGGAGGATGCGCAGGCCGATGCTCAGCCAGGTGGCCCAGTTCTCCTCGATGAAGCTCGCGGCCTCGGTGACGCTCTCGTGCGTCTCCTTGAGCGTCGTGGGCGCGGTCGGGTCGGATGCCAGGGGCAGCAGGGCGGCAGGCCAGGGCACGGCGGATTACCTCCAGGTGTGGCGGTCTGCCCGCGGGGGGTGTGCCCCCGGACGGAGTCCGGGGCGGATATACGGACAGACCAACCACACTAACGGGGCATTCCCTTCACCCCGACGCAGTGTTCGAGGGAGAGACCAGGCTCACCTGGGGATGACGTGGGTGTGGTTGAAAACACCTCGGACCCGTTACGGGCGCGTGGTGGCGTTTCGACCAGCCGTAAGGAGAGACTGGAGAGCAGATCGTCCCGGCGCGAGCCACGCGCCGCCGACGTACAAGGAGGCAGTCCGTGCCGCACGTCCTGGTCCTCAACGCGTCGTACGAGCCCCTCGGCGTCGTACCGCTCCGCCGCGCGCTCGTCCTCGTCCTGGAGAACAAAGCGGTCTCCCTGGAGGAATCCGGCGCCTATCTGCACAGCGCGACCAGAGTCGTCTCCGCGCCCAGCGTGGTCCGGCTCAAGCGCTTCGTGCGGGTCCCCTACCGGGGGCCCGTTCCGCTCACCCGGCGCGCCCTGTTCGCGCGGGACGGCGGCCGCTGCATGTACTGCGGGGCCGTCGCCACCAGCGTCGACCACGTCATCCCGCGCAGCCGGGGCGGCCAGCACGTGTGGGACAACGTCGTCGCGGCCTGCCGCCGCTGCAACCACGTCAAGGCCGACCTGCACCTGGTCGACCTCGGCTGGCGCCTGCGCCACCAGCCGGCTCCGCCCTCCGGGCTGGCCTGGCGCATCATCGGGACCGGGCACCGGGATCCGCGGTGGATGCCGTACCTCCAGCCGTACGGGGCCGAGGATGCGCTGGAGCGCATCGGGGTCGCGGCGTCTTAGCCTGCGGCTCGGGCTGCCCTCTGCCTCTGCCTCCGTCGGGCTGCTCCCGTAGCCGGGGCCGAGCACCGGTGCCACCGGTGCGGCGCCGCTGCGGGGGCTCCGCCCCCGAGCCCCCGCGCCTCAAACGCCGGCGGGGCTGGAGAGGGCTCGGCCCCCGCGCCTCAATCGCCGGCGGGGCTGGATGGGGCGGCCGGTCACGGGGTTGTCGCGTAGGCCTCTGCCGACCAGAGGGAGCAGCCGTAGCGGGTGGCGCGGCGGTCGCACGTGATGCGTAGGAAGCGGGTGTCGGGGGCGTCGAGGCGGACGGTCTCGGCGCCGCCGCCCGAGGATGCGACGGTGGCGGCCGGGCGCCAGGTCGTCCCGTCCGCCGAGGTCTCCACCCGGTACGCCGACGGGTACGCGTCCTGCCAGTGCAGCTCCAGGCGGCCGACGCGGGCCGGGGCGGGGAGTTCGGCCTGCCACCAGGCGCCGTCCACCGGTGGCGAGGACCAGCGGGTGGACGGGGAGCCGTCCACGGCCGCCGAGGCCGGGAAGTCCCGCGTCTCGTCCGCCGACGAGCTCGCCCGCGCTGCCCGCAGCAGGTCCGGCCCGCCGGTGCGCGGCACCGCCCGCACCGTCAGCGTGCGGGTCTCCCCGTCGAAGGCCACCGGGACCTGGTAGGTCCCCGGCGCGACGGACGGGCCGACCACCACCTCGTACGGGATCGAGGAGCGGCCCCCGCGCGGGGCCACGGCGGTCGCCGGCAGCCGGACCTCGATGCCCTCGGGCGGCCGCGCCGACAGCGGGCCGCGGGCCTCGCCCGGGCCCACCGCGGCCAGTTCGGCCGAGAGCCGCCGCGGGGCTCCGCCGATCTCGGCGTCGGCCCGCCCGCCGCCCGCCAGTTCGAAACGGGCCCGGGGGCCGTCCCCGAACCACGGGACCAGCCGGTGCACGGCCGGCGCGGCCCCGGCCCCCGTCCAGGACAGCCGTACCGCGTCGGCGCGCAGCCCCGCCGTGTCCACCTGGGTCCAGCCCGACGGCGCGGCCTCGCCGACCTTGCGCCAGCCCTCGCCCGGCACATGGGCCTCCACCGACGCCGCGCCCGCCGGCAGCGGTTCGGTCATCACCGTCACCGTGTCCACCGGGCGCTCCGCGTCCAGCCGTACCGTCCAGGACCGGGCGTCCTTCGTGACCTCGCCCGTCGGACGGGCGGCCCCCGTCCAGGCGTCCGCCTCCTCCACCGCCTTGGCGAGGAAGGGGTCCATGACGGCCTGGTCCACCCGGGCCGGTCCCTCCTCGGCCAGCGCCTGCCGGGCGCGGGCCAGCGCCTGGGCGGCCTGCCAGGCCGCCGTCCCGTCCCCGCTCGCCTGGGCCCGCAGCACGTCGACCGCCAGCTCGCCCGCCGCCCCGTAGCGCGACAGCCGCTCCAGCCACGGCCCCGCCTCGCCCGCCAGGGCCGGGAGCCGGGCGGGGGCCTCGCGCAGGACGGTGAACGCCTTGCGCAGCTCGGTGCCGGCCGCCGGGTCGCCCGCCGCGCGGGCCTTCCAGAACTGCTCGACCAGCGGCGCCAGGTAGGCGGACTCCTCCTGCTTCAGGCCCGAGGCCGCGCTGTTGCCGGCCAGCGCCGCGACCGCCTCGCGCGTGCGCGCGTCCGGGCCCGCCAGCTCGCGCACCGCCGCCGCCCAGGACTCCCCGGGCCGGTAACCGCGCGGGTTCCAGGCGTAGTCCGCCGCCGTGAAGAGCGGGATGCGCGACAGCGTGCCCTGCGGCATCGCGTTGGCCAGCAGGGCCGCCGAGCCGCCCGCGACCGCCGGTTCGCGGCCCGTGTACGGGCCGAGGAAGATCCGGCCCGGATCCCAGTCGTTCACCGGGTAGTTGTCCATGAGCACCAGCGGATGGCCCAGCGCCGAGCGCGCCCCGGCCAGCTCCCTGCCGGTGATCGTGCGCGGCACGACGCCCACGCCCGTCCAGGCCACCTCCACCCGGTCGTCCAACGCGCCCGCCAGGGCCGTCCGGTACTCGGTCGCGCCCTCCTGGTAGAACTCCGTCGGCAGCAGCGACAGCGGGGCCGCCCCCGGGTGCCGCGCGGCCAGGTGCGCCGCCAGTTCGCCCGCGACCGCGGCGTGCGCCCTCGCGGCCGCCTTCGGGCCCTTCCCGAACCGCTCGCGGTCCTCCTCGCAGCCCCACTCGGTGTAGCTGACGTCCTGGAACTGCACTTGGAAGGCGCGGAAGCCCAGCTCGGCCATCGCGTCCAGCTTGCGCGCGAGCGCGGCCCGGTCGGCCGCCGAGGACAGGCACATCGACTGGCCGGGCGTCACCGCCCAGCCCAGGACGACCCGGTTGGCGCGGGCCCGCTCCGCCAGCGCCCGGAACTCCTCCCGCTGCTCGCGCGGGTACTCCTCGCGCCATCGCGTCGTCCGGTACGGATCGTCACCGGGCGCGAGCAGCAGCCGGTTCTGCTTGGTGCGGCCCATGAACTCCAGCTGCGCCAGCCGCTGTTCCCGCGTCCAGGGCTGCCCGTAGAACGCCTCCGCGATCCCCCGTACGGGCGCGGCGGGCCAGTCCCGCACCAGCACGCCCGGCACCTTGGCCCCGCCCCCGGCGAGGACCGCGCGCAGCGTCTGCGCCGCGTGGAACAGCCCCTCCTCCCCGACGCCGGCCAGCGCGACGGTGTCCCGCCCGCCGGGCCGGCCCACGGCCAGCCGGTAGCCCCCGTCCGGCAGGTCGCCGGCCTCGGCCGCGCCCAGCGCCCGCAACGCCTCGTGCGCGTCCGGGCCCTGGAGCCGTACGACGGTGCCCCGCGCGGGCAGCGGGGCCCCCGGGGCGCGCTCGTGCAGGGTCCGCACCCCGGCCGCGTGGAGGGCGTCGCGGACCACCCGGACCGCGTACGGATCGGCGTCGGACGGGGCCACCAGGACGGCCTCGGCCCCCAACGGCACCTCGCGCGCCGGGTCGGCGGCCATCGACTGCGGCCGGGGCCACACCGCCGGGCCCTCGGCGGGGCCGCGCGGGGTGTCGGCCCGCGGATCGAGCGCCGGCCCGCCGGCCGCACCGGACGCGGGATCCGTGGCCGGGGTGCCCGGGGCGGCAGGTACGGACGGGACGGCGAAGGCCCCGCGCGGCGCGGCCGCCACGGCTCCGCCCAGCAGCGATCCGATCACCGCGACGGCCGCGGCCGTCGCCCGCTTCCTGCCCCTGAGCTGCACAGAGCCTCCTCGTCCCGAGACGTCCCCCGCTCGTACGAATGAGCCCGAGCCCACCACTCGTGCGGCTGGAGTGTCAACGCGGACGGGCGATCTGACCGGTATACGCCAGGAATGCGATGCCTCCGAGTGGGTAAGGCTGCGGTGTTCCCCCGCGGTCGTACCCGTCGGTCGTTCCCCTTCGGCCGTCCCCGCCGTTGTCTCCTGCGGTGTCCCTCTGTGGTTGTCCTCGCGGCGTACCGCCCTTCCGCGCCGCGCTTCTGATCGCCCCTCAAGTCCTTGCCCGCCCTAAGGAGTGCCCGTCGATGGACGACCTGGCCCGGCTCGCGGCCCTGCACGGCATCGCCACCGTCTACCAGCCCGCCGCGGACGTCACCGTCCCGGTCCCGCGGCACACGGTCACCACCGTGCTCGGGGTCCTCGGCGTGCCCGCCGACACCCCCGAGGACGTCCACGGGTGCCTGGCGGCCGCCGAACGGGAGGCGGCGGCCCGGCTGCTGCCGCCCGTCCTGGTGTGCTGGCAGAGCGAACCGCCGCCCGCCGCGCTGGCCGCGCTGCCGGCCGGGACCCGGCTGCGGCTGGAGCCCGAGGACGCCCCGGACGAGGCCACCGCCTGGGAGACCGGCCCCGCCGGGCCGCTGCCCGGCGGCCTGCCCCTGGGCGTCCACCGGATCACCGCCGCCCTGCCCGACGGCCGCACCGCCGAGGCCACCGTGATCGTCGCCCCGGACCGGGCCCCCGCCGCGCCCGAACGGGCCCACGGGCTGCTCGTCCAGCTGTACTCCCTGCTGTCGGACCGCTCCTGGGGCATGGGCGACCTCGGCGACCTCGCGGAGCTCGCCCGCTGGGCCGGGCGGACCCACGGCGCCGGGTTCATCCAGGTCAACCCGCTGCACGCGGCCGTGCCGGGCACCCCGACCGACCCGTCCCCCTACCGCCCCTCCTCGCGCCGCTTCCCGGACCCGGTCCACCTGCGCGTCGAGGACGTGCCCGAGTACGCCCGCTGCCCCGAGCGCGAGGCCCTCGCCGAACTCGCCGCCCGCGGCGGGGAGCTGCGCCGAGAGGTCCTGGAGAAGGGCGCGCTGATCGACCGGGACGCCGTCTGGGACCTCAAGCGCCGGGCCCTGGAGCTGCTGTACGCCGTCCCGCGCACGCCCGGGCGGGAGGCCGCCTACCGGGAGTTCCGCGCCGGGCAGGGCCCGGCCCTGGACCGGCACGCCTCCTGGTGCGCGGCCGCGGCCGGGGAGGACCCCGCCGAGCGGCTCGACTTCCACCGGTGGCTGGTCTGGCTGACCGACACCCAGCTCGCCGCCGCCCAGCGGGCCGCCCGGGAGGCCGGGATGGCCGTGGGCATCGTGCACGACCTGGCCGTCGGGGTGCATCCCGAGGGCTCGGACGCCCGTACCGGCCCCTTCCACGCCCGCGGGATCTGCGTCGGGGCCCCGCCGGACGCCTTCAACGCGCGCGGCCAGGACTGGGGTCTGCCCCCGTGGCGCCCGGACCGGCTGGCGGCCGCCGGCTACGCACCCTTCCGGGCCCTGCTGCGCGGGGTGTTCTCGTACGCCGGGGCGCTGCGGATCGACCACGTGATGGGCCTGTTCCGGCTCTGGTGGATCCCGGAGGGAAGCCCGCCCGCCGAGGGCACGTACGTGGGCTACGACGGCGAGGCCATGCTGGCGATCCTCGTCCTGGAGGCCCACCGGGCCGGCTCCCTGGTCATCGGCGAGGACCTCGGGACGGTGGAGCCGCGGGTCCGTGAGGCACTCGCCCGGCGCGGGGTGCTCGGGACCTCCGTGCTGTGGTTCGAGCGGGACTGGGCGGGCGACGGCAGCCCGCTGCCGCCGGGGGACTGGCGGGCCGACTGCCTGGCCACCGCCACCACCCACGACCTGCCGCCGACGGCCGCCAAGCTGGCGGGCAAGCACGTGGAACTGCGCGACCGGCTGGGCCTGCTGACCCGCCCGGTGGAGCGGGAGCGGGAGCAGGACGCGGCCGACACCGCCGAGTGGCTGGCCGTACTGGACCGCCTCGGCCTGGACGCCAAGGGCGAGGAGGCCGCCGTACGGGCCCTGTACGCCTTCCTGCTGCGCACGCCCGCGCGGCTGGTCGGCGTCTGGCTGCCGGACGCGGTGGGGGACCGGCGGCCGCAGAACCTGCCGGGCACCTGGGACCAGTACCCCAACTGGCGGCTGCCGGTCGCCGATGCCTCGGGGCGGCCGCTGACCCTGGCGGAGCTGACCGCCTCGCCGCGGGCGAACGCCCTGCTGGGCGCGGTGCGGGAGGGCCTGGCCGGGGGCGGGTGACCCCGTACGGCACCCCCGGACGCGCGGGCCGTTCAGACGTTCGCTACGTTTGCACCGTGGACAAGAAGAACGCTCTGCGCGCCGGCGCCGTCACGGCCGGAACGACGCTGATGATGCTGCTGATGACGTCTCCCGCCCTGGCGCTGACCCGCGACGACGGCGACGACCCGGGCCCGGGCCTGAGCATCGCCGAGACGCTCGGCCTGTTCGTGGCCGCGCCGATCGTTCTGTACCTGGTCATCACGGGTCTCGTGATGGTCGGCGACAAGTCGCGCAAGCAGCAGGAGAGCTGATCCGGTCCGGTCCCCAGGGACCGGCACCGCACGACTTCCCGGGCGCCGGGGGTCCGCACGGCCGTTGACCCGGCCGGGTGACGACCCTCGGCGCCCTGCCGTGTCCTCAGACCCCGGC
>NZ_JBHXNP010000073.1:0-48547 GCF_042719495.1 Streptomyces sp. NPDC058525 | reverse complement strand
TTTTTTTCGCCCCGCTGGCCAATACCCGGCGCGGCCCGCCCCCACCCCCCCCCGGTGGGGGGTGGGGGGGGGGGGGTGGGGGCCGCCCCCCCAGAATGTCCGGGCGCAGCCCGGAGCCGCTGGTGCCGCACACACGAAGAGGGCCCCGGATGCCTAGTGGCATCCGGGGCCCTCTCACGTCAAGCTCAGCGCAGCGTAGTGGCTCGGGCCTCGCGACGGTTGTGCCGGAAGGTGTTCGCCCGCCGGGTCGTCGCGAACAGCGGAATCGTCGCCGCCATCGCGATCTGCAGCGCGCAGCCGGTCTGGAGCAGCAGCAGGCCGCCCGGGGCGTCGAACGCCCAGGCCGCCAGCAGCCCCATCGCGCTGATGATCCAGCAGAGCATCGCCACCGCGAGGACACCCCGCGGCTTGGGGTACTCGACCCGGCTCACCATCAGCCAGGCCACACCGATGATCGCGAGCAGCGTCGGGACGAACGGCAGCTCCAGCAGCACGATCGAGACGACCGTGAGCGCGCCGAAGGGGCTCGGCATGCCCTGGAACATGCCGTCCTTCATGGTCACGCAGCTGAATCTCGCGAGTCTGAGCACCACGGCCAGCAGGACCACGATCGCGGCCAGCGCCGACATCTTCTGCACCGCGTCGTCGGCGACCATGCCGTAGACGAGGACGAAGTACGCGGGAGCCAGGCCGAAGCTGATCAGGTCGGACAGGTTGTCCAGCTCGGCGCCCATCGGCGAGCTGCGCAGCTTGCGGGCCACGATGCCGTCGAAGAGGTCGAAGACCGCGGCGAGCAGCATCAGTATCACTGCCGTCGCGGCGCTGTTGCGGGCCATGCCCGACTCGCCGCTGCCGGTGAGGTGCGGGATGAGGATTCCGGTGGTGGTGAAGTACACCGCCATGAATCCGCACGTCGCGTTGCCGAGCGTGAGGGTGTCCGCTATCGACAGCCGCAGCGAGAGCGGCATGTCGTCCTCGGCGGACTCCTCCTCGGCGGACTCGGGCACCCAGCCGGCTGCCGGAGTCTCAGGGTCAGTCACGGTCAATTCGTGTCACCCCCGCGGTGGTGGCCTGACCGACCTCGACCGCGACCTCGACGCCCTCGGGGAGGTAGATGTCGACGCGGGAGCCGAAGCGGATCAGACCGATCCGTTCGCCCTGCTCGACCTTGGTTCCGGCCGGCAGGTACGGAACGATGCGCCGGGCGACTGCACCGGCGATCTGCACCATCTCGATGTCACCGAGCTCGGTGTCGAAGTGCCAGACAACGCGCTCGTTGTTCTCGCTCTCCTTGTTGAACGCCGGGACGAATCCGCCGGGGATGTGCTCCACGGACGTCACCGTGCCCGCCAGGGGCGCGCGGTTGACGTGGACGTTCAGCGGGCTCATGAAGATCGCGACCCGGGTCCGTCCGTCCTTCCACGGCATGATGCTCTGCACCACACCGTCGGCGGGGGAGATGACACGGCCCTGGGCGATCTCGCGCTCGGGGTCGCGGAAGAACCACAGCATGCCCGCCGCGAGCGCGGTGGTGGGCACGGCCGCCGCGGCCCAGCGCCCGGACTTGCGAGCCCGGGTCAGGCTGAGCGCCGCGGTGGCGAGGGTCGGCAGAAGCCACGGCGATGCTCCGCGCGCGAGGCGTACGCCACGGAGGCTGTCGCGAGGTGCAGAGGTTTGGCTGTGGGGCATGGATGACCTTCGTAGCGGGTGATTGCCGCGCCGCAAACGGGGGGACGGGACGGCGGCTTTACTGGAATGCTATCGGTTGCACGCAACAACTGGGCAAGCCAGAAGCCGAGTCGATGTCCATCAGCCAGTGACTGCTAGTGACTCTTTCGCGGCGAATCGGTGGATGATCCGCCGCAAAAGGGACTTTCAGCCCTGGAGTCGGTACTCCTCGAGCAGGCGTCGCCCGATGATCATTTTCTGGATCTCGGCGGTACCCTCACCGATGAGCAGCATCGGAGCCTCCCGGTAGAGGCGCTCGATCTCGTACTCCTTGGAGAACCCGTAGCCGCCATGGATACGGAAGGCGTCCTCCACCACCTCCTTGCAGTACTCGGAGGCGAGGTACTTCGCCATCCCTGCTTCGAGGTCGTTTCGTTCCCCGGAGTCCTTTTTGCGTGCTGCATTCACCATCATCGCATGGGCGGCTTCGACCTTGGTAGCCATCTCGGCCAGCTTGAACTGAATGGCCTGGTGTTCGGCGATCGCCTTGCCGAAAGTGTGACGTTGCTGGGCATAAGAGACACCCAGTTCGAAAGCACGCTGAGCGACGCCGCAGCCACGGGCCGCCACGTTGACGCGGCCGACCTCGACTCCGTCCATCATTTGGTAAAACCCTCGGCCGGTCTGGCCCCCGAGGACCCGATTGGCCGGAATGCGCAGTCCGTCCATGATGAGCTCGGTCGTGTCGACGCCCTTGTAGCCCATCTTGTCGATCTTGCCGGGGATGGTCAGGCCCGGCCGGACCTCACCGAAGCCCGGCTCCTTCTCGACGAGGAAGGTCGTCATCGACTTGTGGGGCGCCGTGCCCTCAGGGTGTCCTTCGTCACTTCGCACGAGGACCGCCACCAGCGTGGAGGTGCCGCCGTTCGTCAGCCACATCTTCTGGCCGTTCAGGACGTACTCGTCGCCGTCCTTGACCGCCTTGGACGTGATGGCCGACACATCGGAGCCCAGCGCCGGCTCGGACATCGAGAACGCGCCGCGCACCTCGCCCAGCGCCATGCGCGGGAGGAAGTGGTCCTTCTGCTCCTGCGTGCCGTGCTGCTTGAGCATGTACGCCACGATGAAGTGCGTGTTGATGATGCCCGAGACGGACATCCAGCCCCGCGCTATCTCCTCGACGCACAGCGCGTAGGTGAGCAGCGACTCACCCAGGCCGCCGTACTCCTCCGGGATCATCAGGCCGAAGAGGCCGAGCTCCTTGAGGCCGTCGACGATGTCCTGCGGGTACTCGTCGCGGTGCTCCAGCTGGGTCGCGACCGGGATGATCTCCTTGTCGACGAACTCCCGGACGGTCTTGAGGATCTCCCGCTGGACGTCGGTCAGCCCGGCGGTCTGGGCGAGTCGGGCCATGGCTACTTCTCCTGGGTCTTCAGCTGGGGGCGGCCGGGCTGCTCGCCGCCGCGCTCCTTGATGTACGTCTCGGTCGGGACCATCACCTTGCGCCGGAAGACGCAGACGAGGGTGCCGTCCTGCTTGTAGCCCTTGGTCTCGACGTAGACGATGCCTCGGTCGTTCTTCGACTTCGACGGAGTCTTGTCGAGGACCGTGGTCTCGCCGTAGATCGTGTCGCCGTGGAAGGTCGGCGCCACGTGCCGCAGGGACTCGATCTCCAGGTTGGCGATGGCCTTGCCGGAGACGTCCGGCACCGACATGCCGAGCAGCAGCGAGTAGATGTAGTTGCCCACGACCACGTTCTTGCCGAAGTCGGTGGTGTTCTCGGCGTAATTGCTGTCCATGTGGAGCGGGTGGTGGTTCATGGTCAGCAGACAGAAGAGGTGGTCGTCGTACTCCGTGACCGTCTTCCCGGGCCAGTGCTTGTAGACCGCACCGATCTCGAACTCTTCGTACGTGCGTCCGAACTGCATGGTCCTACGCCTCCGGGATCTCGAACTTGCCGGTGCGCTGCATGCCCGCGGCGCGCCCCTTGCCCGCGATGACCAGGGCCATCTTGCGGCTGGCCTCGTCGATCATCTCGTCGCCGAGCATCGCGGAGCCCTTCTTGCCGCCGGCCTCCGAGGTGCACCAGTCGTACGCGTCGAGGATCAGCTCGGCGTGGTCGTAGTCCTCCTGGGAGGGGGAGAAGACCTCGTTGGCCGCGTCGACCTGGCCCGGGTGCAGCACCCACTTGCCGTCGAAGCCGAGGGCCGCGGCGCGGCCGGCGACGGCGCGGAACCCGTCCACGTTCTTGATCTGGAGGTAGGGGCCGTCGATCGCCTGGAGGTTGTTGGCGCGGGCCGCCATCAGGATCTTCATCAGGATGTAGTGGTAGGCGTCCGCCGGGTAGCCGGGCGGCTGCTCGCCGACGACCAGGGACTTCATGTTGATGGAGGCCATGAAGTCGGCCGGGCCGAAGATGATGGTCTCGATGCGCGGCGAGGCCTGGGCGATGGCGTTGACGTTGTTCAGGCCCTGGGCGTTCTCGATCTGGGCCTCGATGCCGATCTTGCCGATCTCGAAGCCCATGGTCTTCTCGATCTGCGTGAGCAGCAGGTCCAGCGCGACGACCTGGTCGGCGGTCTGCACCTTCGGCAGCATGATGCAGTCGAGGTTCTGGCCCGCGCCCTCGACGACGGTGACCACGTCCCGGTACGTCCACTGGGTGGTCCAGTCGTTGACGCGCACGACCCGGGTCTTGCCGGTCCAGTCACCCTCGTTGAGGAACTTCACGATGGTGTGCCGGGCCTCGGGCTTGGCCAGCGGCGCGCAGGCGTCCTCCAGGTCCAGGAACACCTGGTCGGCCGGCAGGCCCTGGGCCTTCTCCAGGAAGCGCGGGTTCGAACCCGGCACCGCGAGGCAGGAGCGGCGCGGGCGAAGACGGTTGACCACAGGGCCGGGGGTGCCCGACGCGGAGCGGAGGTCAGGCAGGGTGGCGGCGGGCGACGGGTGGGCTGGCGTGGTCATGCGGGGACCTCCGTGCTTGCAAGGATTTCGAGAGGGGCGAGTTTGTTGGCTTTGCGGATCTCGTCGACGATACGTCCGATGATCTCCGTGATGCCGAAGTCCTTCGGCGTGAACACGGCGGCCACGCCGGCCGCCTTGAGCGTCACGGCATCCGCGTTCGGAATGATGCCTCCGACGATGACGGGGATGTCGCCCGCCCCCGCCGCGCGCAGCCGCTCCAGGACGTCCGGGACCAGGGCGCTGTGGGAGCCGGACAGGATGGACAGTCCCACGCAGTGCACGTCCTCGGCCAGCGCCGCGGAGGAGATCTCCTCCGGCGTCAGCCGGATGCCCTGGTAGACCACCTCGAAGCCGGCGTCGCGGGCCCGGACGGCGATCTGCTCGGCTCCGTTGGAGTGCCCGTCGAGGCCGGGCTTGCCGACCAGCAGGCGCAGCCGCCCGCTGCCCAGCTCCTCGGCCGTACGGGTCACCTTCTCGCGGACCTCGTGCATCGGCGTGCCGGGCTCGGCGGTGACCGCCACCGGGGCCGAGGAGACCCCGGTCGGGGCGCGGAACTCGCCGAACACCTCGCGCAGGGCGCTCGCCCACTCGCCGGTGGTGACACCCGCCCGGGCGCACTCCAGGGTGGCCTCCATCAGGTTCTCGGTGCCTGCCGCGGCCTCCTTGAGGCGTTCCAGGGCCTGCCGGGTGGTGGGGAAGACGAACGGGTCGCCGTTCCCCTGCCGCTCCGAGGACTCCTCGCGCTCGGCGCGCCAGCGGCCGATGCGCTCCACGGTCAGCGCCTCTGTGGCCGGGTCGACCGTCATGATCGCGCCGTCCAGGTCGGCCGTGAGCGGGTTCTCCTCGGTCTGCTGGAAGCAGTTCACGCCGACGATCTTGTCGTCGCCGGCCTCGATCCGCGCCCGCCGCTCGGCGTGCGAGGAGACCAGCTCGCCCTTCAGGTACCCGGACTCGACGGCCGCCATGGCGCCGCCCATCTCCTGGATCCGGTCGATCTCGGCAAGGCAGTCGGCGACCAGGGAGTCGACTTTGGCCTCGATGACGTGGGATCCGGCGAAGATGTCCTCGTACTCCAGGAGGTCGCTCTCGTGGGCGAGGACCTGCTGGATGCGCAGCGACCACTGCTGGTCCCAGGGCCGGGGCAGGCCCAGCGCCTCGTTCCAGGCGGGCAGCTGCACCGCGCGGGCGCGGGCGTCCTTGGAGAGGGTGACGGCCAGCATCTCGAGCACGATCCGCTGGACGTTGTTCTCCGGCTGCGCCTCCGTGAGGCCCAGGGAGTTGACCTGGACCCCGTAGCGGAAGCGGCGCTGCTTCTCGTTCTCGATGCCGTAGCGCTCACGGGTGACCTGGTCCCAGATGCGGCCGAAGGCGCGCATCTTGCACATCTCCTCGATGAAGCGGACGCCCGCGTTCACGAAGAACGAGATACGGGCGACCACCTCGCCGAAGCGCTCCTCGGGCACCTGGCCCGAGTCGCGCACCGAGTCCAGCACCGCGATCGCGGTGGACATCGCGTACGAGATCTCCTGGACCGGGGTGGCTCCCGCCTCCTGCAGGTGGTAGCTGCAGATGTTGATCGGGTTCCACTTCGGGATGTGGTTGACCGTGTACGCGATCATGTCCGTCGTCAGGCGGAGCGAGGGCCCGGGCGGGAAGACGTGCGTCCCGCGCGAGAGGTACTCCTTGACGATGTCGTTCTGGGTGGTGCCCTGGAGCTTGGAGACGTCGGCCCCCTGCTCCTCGGCGGCCACCTGGTAGAGCGCCAGCAGCCACATGGCGGTGGCGTTGATCGTCATCGAGGTGTTCATCTGCTCCAGGGGTATGTCCTGGAACAGCCGCCGCATGTCGCCCAGATGGGAGACCGGGACCCCGACCCGGCCCACCTCGCCGCGGGCGAGGATGTGGTCGGGGTCGTAGCCGGTCTGCGTCGGCAGGTCGAAGGCGACCGACAGGCCGGTCTGGCCCTTGGCGAGGTTGCGGCGGTACAGCTCGTTGGACGCCTCGGCCGTGGAGTGGCCGGCGTACGTCCGCATGAGCCACGGCCTGTCCTTCTGGCGCTCTGTCATCTCAGGCGATCCTCTGCGGACTTCAGATGTTGCGGAACCGGTTGATGGAGTCGATGTGCCGGGCGCGCAGCTCGTGGTCGCGGACGCCGAGCCCCTCCTCGGGCGCCAGCGCCAGGACGCCGACCTTGCCCTGGTGCAGGTTGCGGTGGACGTCGTACGCGGCCTGGCCGGTCTCCTCGAGGGAGTACACCTTCGAGAGGGTGGGGTGGATCTTGCCCTTGGCGATGAGGCGGTTGGCCTCCCACGCCTCGCGGTAGTTCGCGAAGTGCGAGCCGATGATCCGCTTCAGGGACATCCACAGGTAGCGGTTGTCGTACTCGTGCATGTAGCCGGAGGTCGAGGCGCAGGTGGTGATCGTGCCGCCCTTGCGGGTGACGTAGACCGAGGCGCCGAAGGTCTCGCGGCCGGGGTGCTCGAAGACGATGTCGATGTCCTCGCCGCCGGTCAGCTCGCGGATGCGCTTGCCGAAGCGCTTCCACTCCTTCGGGTCCTGGGTGTGCTCGTCCTTCCAGAACTTGTAGCCCTCGGCGTTGCGGTCGATGACCGCGGTCGCGCCCATGGCCCGGCAGATGTCGGCCTTCTCGGGGCTGGAGACCACGCAGATCGGGTTGGCGCCGCCGGCCAGCGCGAACTGGGTGGCGTAGGAGCCGAGGCCGCCGCTGGCGCCCCAGATCAGGACGTTGTCGCCCTGCTTCATGCCGGCGCCGTTGCGGGAGACCAGCTGGCGGTAGGCGGTGGAGTTGACCAGGCCGGGGGAGGCGGCCTCCTCCCAGCTGAGGTGGCCGGGCTTGGGCATCAGCTGGTTCGACTTGACCAGCGCGATCTCCGCCAGGCCGCCGAAGTTGGTCTCGAAGCCCCAGATGCGCTGCTCGGGGTCGAGCATCGTGTCGTTGTGGCCGTCCGAGGACTCCAGCTCGACCGACAGGCAGTGCGCGACGACCTCGTCGCCCGGCTTCCAGGCGTTGACGCCGGGGCCGGTGCGCAGCACGACGCCCGCGAGGTCGGAGCCGATGACGTGGTACGGGAGGTCGTGCCGCTTGGTCAGCTCCGACAGGCGCCCGTAGCGCTCCAGGAAGCTGAAGGTGGACACCGGCTCGAAGATCGAGGTCCACACGGAGTTGTAGTTGACCGAGGAGGCCATGACGGCCACCAGGGCCTCGCCCGGGCCGAGTTCCGGCACCGGGACCTGGTCGAGGTGCAGGGACTTGCGCGGGTCCTTCTCGCGGGTGGTGAGCCCGGCGAACATCTCCGCCTCGTCCTTGTGCACGGTGATCGCGCGGTACGAGTCGGGGAGCGGCAGGGCCGCGAAGTCGGCGGCCGTAGCGGCCTGCGACTGGATCGCGTCCAGGATGTCCTTCACGGTAGAGCCTCCGGCTAGCGCTGATGAGGGTGCGCTGAGGTAAGGGGATGCGTGGAGCGGGTGCGGGTGTGCCGTCGGTCCGGCTGGTGCGGTGGTGCTGGCGACGCCTGTGGTGCGGCGTGCGGTGCCTGGTGACGCAGGCATCCGGGGCGCGTTCCGTGCCGAGTGGGCGTGGGCCGCGGGGACATCCGGACGAGATTCAACGTATGGCACCCCGTGTCACCCGGCAAGGCACCGCGTGCCAAAACTTTCTCTCATTTGCCGATTGACCTGCACGGATGAGCGATGATCGATCAGAGTTACCCGCGAGTAGGGGCAAGCCGGACATACGCAGAGGGCCGCCCCCGAAACGGGGGCGGCCCTGTGTGACGAGGATCGCGCGCGGCGCTGGCGCACGTGCTGCTCTCGGGTTACGCGGTGCGCAGTGCTTCCTCGATGGTCCGCATGACCTCGTCCAGCGGGGCGTCGGTCCGGGCCACCGCCACCAGCACCTCGCCCTGCGTGCGGACGGCGGCCGGCGCGGGCGGCGCCGCGGTGGTCAGGGAGCGGCCGGCGCCGATCCCCGTGCCGAAGGTCTTGCGCACGATCCCGAAGGCGTGGTCCAGCTGCGCCTCCACGTCGCCCTGGCCGCCCGCCCGCAGCCAGCGCCGCAGCACGTGGTTGTGGGCGGTCACGACGGCGGAGGCGGCCACCTCGGCCAGCAGCGGGTCGTCGTTGCCGTCGTGGTGGTCCTGCTCGTCGAAGTGCGCGAGCAGGTAGCGGGTGAACAGCCGCTCGTAGCGGGCCACCGAGGCGATCTCCCGCTCCCGCAGCGCCGGCACCTCGCGGGTCAGCCGGTAGCGCTCCACCGACACCGCGGGCGAGGCGGCGTACATCTTCATGACTTCCTTGATCCCCCGGCACACCGTGTCGAGCGGGTGCTCGTGGGCCGGGGCCGCGTCGAGGACGGCCTCGGCGCGGGTCAGGGTGTCGTCGTGGTCCGGGAAGATCGCCTCTTCCTTGGACCGGAAGTGCCGGAAGAAGGTGCGGCGGGCCACCCCGGCGGTCGCGGCGATCTCGTCGACCGTCGTCGCCTCGTACCCCTTGGTCGCGAACAGCTCCATCGCGGCCGTGGCCAGCTCGCGGCGCATCTTGAGCCGCTGCGCGGCCGCCTTGGTGCCGGCGGTGCTCTCCTGTGCGTCGGAGGCCGCGGCGGCGCGGGACGAGGTCTTGGCGGGCTGGGACATAGAGCGAACGTACTTCATCTGCGCACCTGAGCGCGCCCGAGGGGGGTGGGACGGGGGTGGATGCGGGGGAGGATGCGGGGGAGGGCCGGCACTGGGCACACAGTGCTCGTCGGGAGGGTTCGCCCACCGTGAGGGTCCGGTGGGCCCGAGGAGCCCTCCCCACGCATCCGGCTCGTGGCCCGGCCTGTGGTTACCGGCGGGCGTACTCACGGAATCCGCGGCCGGTCTTCCGGCCCAGGCAGCCCGCCGCCACCAGGTGCTCGAGCAGCGGGGACGGGGCCAGGCCCGGGTCGCGGAACTCCTTGTGGAGGACCTTCTCGATGGCCAGCGAGACATCGAGGCCGACCACGTCGAGGAGCTCGAAGGGCCCCATCGGGTACCCGCCGCCGAGCTTCATCGCCGCGTCGATCTGGTCGAGGCTCGCGTAGTGCTGCTCGACCATCTTGATCGCGTTGTTGAGGTACGGGAACAGCAGGGCGTTCACGATGAAGCCGGCCCGGTCCCCGCAGTCCACCGGGTGCTTGCGCACCTTGACGCAGATGTCGCGGACCGTGGCGTGCACGTCGTCGGCCGTCAGGACCGTACGGACCACCTCGACCAGCTTCATCGCCGGGGCCGGGTTGAAGAAGTGCATGCCGATCACGTCCTGCGGGCGCGAGGTCACGCGGGCCACCGCGATCACCGGCAGCGAGGAGGTGGTCGTCGCCAGCACTGCGCCCGGCTTGCAGACCTTGTCCAGCGCCGCGAACAGCTCCTGCTTGACGGCGAGGTCCTCGGCCACGGCCTCCACGGCCAGGTCCACCTCGGCGAAGGCGTCCAGCGAACCGGCCGTGGTGATCCGGCCCAGGGTCCGCTCGGCGGCCTCCTCGGTCAGCCGGCCCTTGGACACCGCACGGCCCAAGGACTTGGCCGTAGAGGCCTTTGCCGCGTCCGCCTTCTCCTGGCTGCGGGCGGCCAGCACCACGTCGAACCCGGACTGCGCGAAGACCTGCGCGATCCCGCTCGCCATGGTGCCCGAGCCGGCCACGCCGACCGAGGCGACCGGACGCCCCGCGCCCGCCCGGGACTCCTCCGGCGGGGTCTGCCCGTCGCGGACCACCGCCGAGCTGCCCGGACCCTCGTACGTGTAGAAGCCGCGCCCGGCCTTCTGCCCGGTCAGGCCCGCCTCCGCGAGCTGGCCCAGGATCGGGGCCGGGGCGTGCAGCCGGTCGCCGGAGGAGGTGTACATGGCCTCCAGGACGGTGCGCGCGGTGTCCACGCCGATCAGGTCGAGCAGCGCCAGCGGCCCCATGGGCAGACCGCAGCCGAGCCGCATCGCCGCGTCGATGTCCTCGCGGGAGGCGTACTTCGCCTCGTACATGGCGGCGGCCTGGTTGAGGTAGCCGAAGAGCAGGCCGTCGGCGACGAAACCGGGCCGGTCGCCGACCGCGACCGGCTCCTTGCCCAGCTCGCGGGCCAGGGCGGTGACCGCCTCGACGGCCGGCGGGGCCGTCAGCACGCAGGAGACGACCTCGACCAGCTTCATCGCCGGGGCCGGGTTGAAGAAGTGCAGGCCCAGTACCCGCTCGGGGCGCTGGGACTCGGCGGCGAGCCGGGTCACCGACAGGGCGTTGGTACCGGTGGCCAGGATCGTGTCGGGCCGGACGATCGCGTCGAGCTCGCGGAAGACCTGCTGCTTGAGCTCGTACGACTCCGGCACGACCTCGATGACGAGATCGGCCTCGGTGGCCGCGCCCAGGTCGGTGAAGGTGCGGAAGCGGGCGAGCACGTCCGCCCGCTCCTGCTCGGTGAGGCGCTCCCGGGTGACGGAGCGCGCGGTGGCCGCCGCGAGCGCTGCCTCGGCCCGGCGGGCGGCGGTCTCGCTGACGTCGATGCCGATGACCTCGCGGCCGGCGCGGGCGAGGACCTCGGCGATGCCGGTGCCCATCGTGCCGAGGCCGACGACGGCGATGGTCTGGAGGGTGGGGTGACTGGACTGACGGTCCATCGAGGGACTCCAGTGGAAGAGGGTGACGACTGAGGGGCGCGCGCCGCACAGCGCGCGCGGATGCCGGGTCCCCGCGCGCGGGAGGCCGCGGGGATGACGGCGGGCAATGCCGTGGGTGAGGAGCCCGCGGGCGGGAACCCGGCAGGAGCGGGAGCCCGGAGGGCGAAAGCGGCGGCACCCTGTCCCGGGGCCACGCCGTGGTGTTGTGCTGAACCGACCGGCACGGGGCGGCTGCGTCACCAGGCCGCCCCCGTACGTGTTGAAGCGACAGTAACCCGCCGGTAACTGGCGCGCCAGAGCGCGGAGATGTGACCTGTACCGCCCAAATGTACCGATCATCGATCATCGATCATCAATCGCCGAGAACAGCCCGTGGCGGCGGCCCCGGCCCCCTAGGGTGGCCGCGTGAACGACGTGCTGGAACGCCTGCGGGCGGAAGCCACCGGTTCCCCGGAGCAGCCGCGGTACGAGGTGCTGCTCGCGGCCGGCCCCGACGCGCTGGCGGCCGCCCTGACCACGGCCGGGCTGCCCCTGTGGGCCCGCGAGCTGGCCGCGTACCGGCTGGGTCTGGCGGGGGACCGCCGCGCCTTCGAGGCCCTCGTGCTGCTGCTCAACCACCGGGACCCGCCGCGCTGCGCGGCCGCCGCCGAGGCGCTGGCCGTACTCGGCGACCCGCGCACCGCCCGCGCGGCGGCCGCCCTCGCCACCAACGGCCTGCGCACGGCCTACGCCCTCCAGCCCGTCCGGCTGCTGACCGCCCTGCGGGCCCCGGAGTCGGCCCCCGCCCTGATGACGACCCTGTCCCGGCTGCTCTCCCCGCACGACCCGTACTGGCGGGTGGCGCTGGCCTGCGTGGAGGGCCTCGGCGCCCTCGGCGACCCCCGCGCCCGCGAGCTGCTGACCCGCGCCCAGGCGCACCCCCGCCTCGCGGTGGCGGCCACGGCCGCGCTGCGGGCGCTCGGCTGACAGGATCGGCCCATGAACGATCACCAGACCGGCCACCTCACCCGCATACCCGCACCCGAGGGCATCGCCCCCGCCTCCGGCTACGCCCATGTCGTCATGGGCACCGGGCGGTTCATCGCCGTCTCCGGGCAGTGCGCCCTCGACGAGAAGGGCGAGGTCGTCGGCGAGGGCGACCCCGCCGCCCAGGCCCGCCGGGTCTTCGAGAACCTGCGGCGCTGCCTGGCGGCGGCCGGGGCCACCTTCGACGACGTGGTGAAGCTGACCTACTTCGTCACGGACGTCGCCCACCTCCCCGCGGTACGGGAGGCGCGCGACGCCGTCATCCCCGCCGACCGGCTGCCCGCGTCCTCGGCCGTCCAGGTCGCCGCCCTGTTCCGGCCGGAACTGCTGCTGGAGGTGGAGGCCTTCGCGGTGCTGCCGGTCCCGCCGGCACTGCCGGAGGGCTGAGCGTCAGCCCCGGAAGCCGAGCAGCCCGTGCAGGGCCGCGCCGCCCGCCGACGCCGGGACCGCGCGGGTCGCCGTGGTCGGCTTCGGGGCCCCCTGGGCGGGGCAGACGGCGTCCGCCGCCTGCCCCGTCCGCAGGTAGGCCGCGACCTTGTCGTCCAGGCACTTGTTGCCGCTCAGCGCGATCCCGTGGTTGCCGCCGCCCTCCTCGACGACCAGGGCCGCGCCCTTGAGCTTGTCCCGCATGCTGAGCGCTCCCCGGAACGGGGTCGCCGCGTCCTCCGTCGCCTGGAGCAGGAGGGCGGGCGGCAGGTCGGCGTTGGTCACGTCCGGGGCCTGGAGCGGCTCCGTGGGCCAGAACGCGCACGGGGCGTTGTACCAGGCGTTGTTCCAGGTCATGAAGGGCGCCTCGGCGTGCGTGCGCCACATGTCCGCGCGCCACTGGTTCCAGTCCTTCGGCCAGGCCGAGTCCCGGCACTGCACGGCGGTGTAGACGCTGTAGCCGTTGCCCGCGGACGGCTCCACCGCGCCGAACCGCTCGTACGCCGCCACGAGCGGCTTCGGGTCCTTCTTCACGGAGTACGCCGCGAAGGCCTCGGCGAGGCTGGGCCAGTAGCCGTTGAAGTAGCCGCCCGGCATGTAGGTGTCCTCCAGCTCGGAGGGGCCCACCTTGCCGCCCGCGGCCGTCCGGCGCAGCTCGTCGCGCATCGCGTACCAGCGCTGCTCGACCCCGGCCGCGCCGGTGCCGAGCCCGTAGGTGTCGTCGTGCTGCGCGACCCAGGCCAGGAAGGCCTTGTGCCGGGCGTCGAAGGCCCGGTCCTGCGCGAGGTTGTCCTCGTACCAGACGCCGCCCGGGTCGACCACGGAGTCCAGGACGAGCCGGTGCACCCGCTGCGGGTGGAGCTTGGCGTACACCGCGCCCAGGTAGGTCCCGTACGAGTAGCCGAAGTAGCTGATCCGCTCCGCGCCGAGGGCCGTGCGCAGCACCTCGATGTCGCGGGCGGCGGAGACGGTGCCGATGTGCGGCAGCACGTCCGCGTGCCGGGTGTGGCAGGACTCGGCGAAGGACCGCACCCGCTCCAGGTTGGCCCGCTCGGTCGCCGCGTCGAGCGGTACGGAGTCGGGCCGGACCGGGGTGAAGTGGCCCGACGCGCAGTCGAGGGCCGGCTCGCTCTTGCCGACGCCCCGCGGGTCGAAGCCGATCACGTCGTACCGGGAGGCCACGTCCTTGGGCAGGGCGGACGCGACGAAGCCCGCCAGGGCGCGCCCGCTGCCGCCCGGGCCGCCGGGGTTGACCAGCAGCGGGCCCGAGGAGGTGGCGGCGGTGTGCGGGACCCGGGTCAGGGCGAGGGAGATCTGGCGGCCGGCGGGCGCTGCGTGGTCGAGGGGGACCTTGAGGGAGGCGCACTGGAGCGTCGGGTAGCGGGGCGTCGCGCAGTTCGTCCAGCGCAGCGCGGCCTGCTGCGGCGCGGCGGCGGCCGGGGCGGCCGGAGCGGCCGGAGCGGCCGAGACCGGGCTCGCGAGGACGGAGGCGACGGCGGCGACGGTGGAGATCGACAGCAGGACAGCGGCGCGCTTCTTCAAGGGGTGGAGCATGGGGCCTCCCAGCCGAGGGTTCTGGGCGGAATCGTCCCGGAAACCATGCCCGGAAAGCGGGATTGGGCCGCCCATTGGCCCGATGTGATGACCCCTCGGGGGTGACGGGCGTCAGAGGAGGGTGAGCTGCGCGGGACCGGCGGGCACCGGCCGCTCGGGGACGGCGGTCCGGCGGGCCGGACCGGGCCCGTTCGGGCCGATGCCGAATTCCGCCGCCAGCTCGTGCACTTGGCGGGTGATCTGCCGCTGGTACCAGGTGGGCGCGTACGAGCCGCCCGCGTACATCCGTTCGTACCGCTCCACCAGGTGCGGGTGGTGCTCGCCCAGCCAGGCCGTGAACCACTCGCGCGCCCCGGGCCGCAGATGGAGTACCAGGGGTGTCACCGAGGTGGCCCCGGACGCGGCGATGGCGCGGACGGTGTCCCGCAGCTGCTCCGGCGCGTCGCCGAGGAAGGGGATGACCGGGGCCATCAGCACCCCGCACTCGATCCCGGCGTCGGTCAGCGTCCGTACGGTGTTCAGCCGGGCGGCGGGGGAGGGCGTCCCGGGCTCGACGGTGCGCCACAGGCCGGTGTCCGTGAAGCCGACGGAGACGGAGATCCCGACCTCGGTGACCGCGGCGGCCTCCCGCAGGAGGGGCAGGTCGCGCAGGATCAGCGTGCCCTTGGTCAGGATCGAGAAGGGGTTCGCGCGGTCGCGCAGCGCCTCGATGATGCCGGGCATCAGCCGGTAGCGGCCCTCGGCGCGCTGGTAGCAGTCGACGTTCGTCCCCATGGCGATGTGCGCGCCGGTCCAGCGGCGCGAGCCGAGCTCGCGGCGCAGCAGCTCGGGGGCGTTGGTCTTGACGACGATCTGCGAGTCGAAGCCGAGCCCCGTGTCGAGGTCCAGATAGCCGTGCGTCTTGCGGGCGAAGCAGTACACGCAGGCGTGGCTGCACCCGCGGTACGGGTTGACCGTCCATTCGAACGGCATGCGCGAGGCCCCCGGCACCCGGTTGACGATCGAGCGGGCCCGGACCTCGTGGAAGGTGATTCCGCGGAATTCGGGGGTGTCGACGGTGCGCGTCACGACGGCGTCGGCCCCGAAGAGCGCGGCGGGGCCGCCCGGGCCCCCGGTCAGATTCTCCCAGCGCATGGGCGCCTCCTCGGTGTCGCCACCGAGAATAGAACAAACGTTCCCATGATCGTGCGGGAGGTGCCCCGGGGGAGGGCGGAGAGGCCCTTCCCGGCACCGGATTTGGGCGACCGCCCCGGAGGTGGTTGGCTTCGGCGTGACGAGCGATCACAACTGCTGGAGGAACAGCTATGGCGCAGGTCGAGGCCACCACGGAGCGGATCATCGCGGCCGACGCGGAGACCGTGTTCGACGCGCTGGCGGACTACACCGGGACCCGCGAGAAGCTGCTGCCCGAGCACTTCAGCGAGTACGAGGTGCGCGAGGGCGGCGACGGCGAGGGGACCCTGGTGCACTGGAAGCTCCAGGCCACCAGCAAGCGCGTGCGCGACTGCCTGCTGGAGGTCAGCGAGCCCAACGACGGCCAGCTCGTCGAGAAGGACCGCAACTCCTCCATGGTGACCACCTGGGTGGTCACCCCGGCCGGCGAGGGCAAGTCCAAGGCCGTGGTCACCACCGTCTGGGACGGCGCCGGCGGCATCGGCGGCTTCTTCGAGCGCACCTTCGCCCCCAAGGGCCTCGGCCGCATCTACGACACCCTGCTGGCCAAGCTGGCCGCCGAGGTCGAGGCCTGATCCCGCACCCCCGCGCCGCCGGGAGGCTCACCGGATCGGGTGGACTTCCCGGCCCCGGTGAGCCGCCGGAACCCGGGCGTGGCCCCCGGGCCGGGGCGGGGTCCGAGAGCTAGGCTGGGTCTCCGCAACCGACCCCGGGGGCCCGATGAAGATCCTCATCTCCGCCGACATGGAGGGCGCCACCGGCGTCACCTGGCCCGAGGACGTGGTGCCCGGGGCCTCCCAGTGGGAGCGCTGCCGGGGCCTGTTCACCTCCGACGTGAACGCGGCCGTGCTCGGCTTCTACGACGGCGGCGCCGAGCAGGTCATCGTCAACGAGGCCCACTCGACCATGCGCAATCTGCTCCTGGAGAAGCTCGACGCGCGGGCCGAACTGCTCACCGGCCGCCACAAGTCGCTCTCCATGGTCGAGGGCGTCCAGCACGGTGACGTCGACGGGATCGCCTTCGTCGGCTACCACACCGGAGCCGGCTCCGAAGGGGTCCTCGCCCACACCTACCTCGCCAACTCCATCACCGGCGTCTGGCTCAACGGGACCCGGGCCAGCGAGGGCCTGCTCAACGCGCACGTCGTCGCCGAGTACGGAGTACCGGTCATCCTGGTCACCGGCGACGACCTGACCTGCGCCGACGCCGCCGGATACGCCCCGGACGCGGTGACCGTCGCCGTGAAGGACCACGTCTCGCGCTACGCCGCCGTGTGCCGGACCCCCGCCCGCACCGCCGCCGACATCCGCGCGGCGGCCAAGGAGGCCACCGCCCTGGCGGTCCGGCACGAGCCCGTGTCCGGCGGCCCCCACACCGTGGAAGTGGAGTTCGACGCCGAGCACCTGGCCCTGACGGCCGCGGTGGTCCCGGGCGTCGAGCGGTGCGGCGAACGCAGGGTCGCGTACAGCAGCGAGACGATGTACGAGGGGATCCGCGCCTTCAAGGCGGTCACGACGGTCGTCTCCGCGGCCGTGGAGGAGCAGTATGGCTGACATGCCCGTAGTCACCGCCGACGTCCCGGCCCAGGCGCAGGACCGTGCCCCGGCCGACGCCGTGGACCAGGCCGCCCTCGACGAGGCGGTCGAGTTCACCTCCGGCCTCATCAGGATCGACACCGCCAACCGGGGCGGCGGGGACTGCCGCGAGCGCCCTGCCGCCGAGTACGTCGCCGAGCGGCTCGCCGCGGCCGGACTGGAACCGGCCCTGCTGGAGCGCACCCCGGGCCGCACCAACGTGGTGGCCCGGATCGCCGGTTCGGACCCGTCCGCCGAGGCGCTCCTGGTCCACGGCCACCTCGACGTGGTACCGGCCGAAGCCGCCGAATGGAGCGTCGACCCCTTCTCGGGCGAGGTCTGCGACGGCGTGGTCTGGGGCCGCGGCGCCGTCGACATGAAGAACATGGACGCGATGGTGCTGGCCGTCGTACGGGCCTGGGCGCGGGCCGGCGTGCAGCCGCGCCGGGACATCGTGGTCGCCTTCACCGCCGACGAGGAGGACAGCGCGGTCGACGGCGCCGGCTTCCTCGCCGACCACCACCCGCACCTCTTCGAGGGCTGCACCGAGGGCATCGGCGAATCCGGCGCCTTCACCGTGCACCCCGGCAACGGGCAGGCCCTGTACCCGATCGCCGCCGGTGAACGCGGCACCGCGTGGCTGGAGCTGACCGCGCACGGCGTCGCGGGGCACGGCTCCAAGCCCAACAGGGCCAATGCCGTGACCCGGCTCGCCGCCGCCGTCGCCCGGATCGGCGCGTACGAGTGGCCGGTCCGCCTCACCGACACCGTCGTCGCCTGCATCACCGAACTCGCCGCCCTCCAGGGCCTGTCGGTGGACCCGAGGGCCCCCGGCTTCGACCTCGACGGCGTCCTCGGCAGCCTCGGCCCGGCCGCCGCCCTGGTCGACGCGACCGTGCGCAACAGCGCCAACCCGACCATGCTCAGCGCCGGTTACAAGCTCAACGTGATCCCCGGCCAGGCCACCGGCTTCGTGGACGGCCGGATGCTGCCGGGCGGCGAAGCCGAGTTCATCGCCACCCTGGACGCGCTCACCGGCCCCGACGTGCGGTGGCGGTTCCACCACCGCGAGGTCGCGCTCGAAGCCCCCGTGGACGGACGGACCTACGGGATCCTGCGCGAGTCCGTCGAGCGGTTCGACCCGGAGGGGCACGTGGTGCCCTTCTGCATGGCGGGCGGCACCGACGCCAAGCAGTTCTCCCGCCTCGGCATCACCGGCTACGGCTTCTCCCCCCTGAAGCTGCCGCCCGGCTTCGACTACTGGTCCCTGTTCCACGGCGTGGACGAGCGGGTCCCCGTCGACGCCCTGCACTTCGGCGTCCGCGTCCTCGACCACGCGCTGCGGACGCTGTGAGGGGCACCCCGTGACCGCGGCCCGGACCCGGCCCTACGGCAGCTGGCCCTCGCCCGTCACCGCCGAACTCGCCGCCTCGCTCGACGGGCGCCCCGAGTACGTGGGCACGGTCGGCACCGAGGTGTGGTGGACCGAACCCCGGCCGCGCGAAGGCGGCCGGCGGGCCCTGGTGCGGCGCCCCGCCGGCGGCGGCCCCGGCGGCGGGGGCGCCACCGAGCTGCCCGCGCCCTGGGACGTGCGCAGCCGCGTCACCGAGTACGGCGGCCTGCCCTGGACGGGAGCCGAACGGGCCGAAGGCGGACCGCTGGTGGTCTTCGCCCACTTCGCCGACCAGCGGCTCTACGCCTACGAACCGGACGCCCCCGGCGGGGCCGCGCGGCCGCGGCCCCTGACCCCCGTCTCCGAGGTCGGCGGCGGGCTGCGCTGGGCCGACCCGGTGCTGCGCGGCTCCGAAGTCTGGTGCGTGCTCGAGGAGTTCACCGGGCCCGCCCCCACCGACGTCCGCCGGGTGACCGCCGCCGTCCCGCTCGACGGGTCGGCGGCCGAGGACCGGGCCGCCGTACGGGAACTGACCGACGGCCGGCACCGGTTCAGCACCGGACCGCGGCTCTCCCCGGACGGGCGGCACGCGGCCTGGCTGGTGTGGGACCACCCGCGGATGCCCTGGGACGGCACCGAGCTGCTCCTGGCCGAGATCACCGGGGACGGCCGCTTCGAGCGGATCCGCACCGTCCTGGGCGGCCCCGCCGAGGCCGTCGCCCAGGCCGAGTGGACGGCCGGCGGAAGCCTCCTCGCGGTCAGCGACCGCAGCGGCTGGTGGAACCCGTACCGGGTGGACCCGGCGACGGGCGAGGCGGTCAACCTGTGCCCCAGGGAAGAGGAGTTCGGCGGCCCGCTGTGGAAGCCCGGGCTGCGCTGGCTCGCCCCGCTGCCCGAAGGCCTGGTCGCCGTCCTGCACGGCCAGGGCGCCTGCGTGCTCGGGGTCCTCGACCCGGAGAGCGGGGACCTGGTGGACGCCGCCGGACCGTGGACGGCCTGGCAGCCGACCCTCGCCGTGAGCGGCACCCGCGTGTACGGGGTCGCCGCCAGCCCGCGCAGCGCGTACGAGGTCGTGGAACTGGACACGGCCACCGGGCACGCCCGGGTGGTCGGCGCGCACGGGGTGGACCCGGTGGACCCCGCCTACTACCCGGAGCCGCAGAGCCGGACCTTCCCCGGCCCCGACAACCGGGAGATCCACGCGCACGTCTACCCGCCGCACCACCCGGCCTGCCGCGCCGCCGCCGACGAACTGCCCCCGTACGTGGTGTGGGCGCACGGCGGCCCCACCGACCACGTGCCGCCCGTACTCGACCTGCACATCGCCTACTTCACCTCCCGCGGCATCGGCGTGGTCGAGGTGAACTACGGAGGCTCCACCGGCTACGGCCGCGCCTACCGGGAGCGGCTGCGGGAGCAGTGGGGCGTCGTGGACGTGGAGGACTGCGCGGCGGTGGCGCGGGCGCTGGCCGCCGAGGGCACCGCCGACCCCGACCGGCTTGCCATCCGCGGCGCGAGCGCGGGCGGCTGGACCGCGGCCGCCTCGCTGGCCGCCACCGACGTGTACGCCTGCGCGGCGATCATCTACCCGGTCCTGGACCTGCTCCGCTTCGCCGAGGAGACCCACGACCTGGAGTCCCGCTACGTCGAGGGCCTGGCCGGACCCGCGCAGACCCTCGCCGTCCGCTGTCGCGAGCGCTCGCCGGTGGCCCGCGCCGACCGGATCACCGCCCCGTTCGTACTGCTCCAGGGGCTGGCGGACCCGGTCTGTCCGCCCGCCCAGGCGGAGCGCCTGCTCGCCGCCCTGCGGGGGCGGCCGGTGCCGCACGCGTACCTGGCCTTCGAGGGCGAGGGGCACGGCTTCCGCCGGGCGGACACGATGATCCGCGCCCTGGAGGCCGAACTCTCGCTGTACGCGCAGGTGTTCGGAATCGACCGCACCGACGTGCCCCGGCTGGAGCTGCGGCTGGAACTCTAGGCGGCCGTGTCCGGGCACGCGGAGCCCTCCTTCACCGCGGATCCCGGCGCACCTCCTAACCTGGGCGGATGACCTTTTCCACGTACCTGCGGGAGGGCGCCCTGGTGGGCCTGCGGCCCTTCCGGCTCGCCGACGGACCGGAGTTCACCGCACGCGCGCACGAGAGCCGGGAGCTTCACCACCCCTGGCTGTTCCCGCCCGTGACCATCGAGGAGTACGAGCCGTACGCGACCCGGCTGACGGAGGGCGAGGGCCGCGCCGGGTTCCTCGTGTGCGAGCTCGGCACCGGGGCCCTCGCCGGCTTCGTCAACATCAACAACATCGTGCTGGGCGCCTTCCGCTGCGGAGCCCTCGGCTACGGGGCCTTCGCGCACGCCGCCGGCCGGGGACTCTTCCGCGAGGCCCTGCGCCTGGTCCTCGCGCACGCCTTCGCCCCGGCCGAAGACGGCGGCCTCGGCCTGCACCGGCTGGAGGCCAACATCCAGCCGGGCAACACCGCCTCGATCGCCCTGGTCCGCGGCGCGGGCTTCCGCCTGGAGGGGCTCTCCCCGGACTTCCTGCACGTCGACGGAGCCTGGCGCGACCACGAGCGCTGGGCCGTCACCGCCGAAATGCCCCGCCCGTGAGCGCTCCGTCGGCCAGGATGGGGCCATGCGATCCCTCGTGCTGCTCGATGCCCCGTCCAACCTGGGCCTGCGCCCGCCCGCGCCCGGCGCCGTGCCCGGCGTCTACAAGCTCGCCGGAGCACTGCGGGATCAGGGCCTGCTGGCCCGGCTCGGCGCGCGCGAGGGCGGGGTGGTGGTCCCGCCGCGCTACGACCGGGGAGACTGGAAGGAGGGCGACGGCGTGTTCCACGCCGACGCCCTCGCCGCGTACACCGTCGCCCTCGCCGACCGGATCGAACGGCACCTGAGGGCCGGGGAGTTCCCCGTGGTCCTCGGCGGGGACTGCTCGATCCAGCTCGGCGCCTCGCTGGCCATGCGCCGCCTGGGCCGGTACGGACTGGCCGCCATCGACGGCTCCGCCGACTTCCGCCACCCCGGCAACGAGGACGTGAACGGGCCGGTCGGCGCCGCCGGCGGGGAGGAGCTCGCCCTCGCGACCGGACGCGGGCAGGCCGGCCTCGCCGACCTGGAGGGCCGCTCCCCGTACCTGCGGGACGAGGACGTACGGCTCTTCGGGATCCGGGACGGCGACGCCGACCTCGCCGAACTGCGCGCGGCCGGGATCCGCGTGGCGACCGTCGGGGAGATCCGCGAGCACGGCGCCGGACCGGCGGCCAGGGCGGCGCTGGACGGACTGCACCCGCCGGCCACCGCCGGTTTCTGGGTGCACCTGGACGCCGACGTACTGGACCCGGGTGTCATGCCGGCCGTGGACAGCCCGGACCCCGGCGGCCTGCTCCCCGACGAACTCGCCGAACTCCTGGGCGTGTTGGTGAGCTCTCCGCGCTGCGTCGGGATCAACGTCACCATCTACGACCCGGACCTGGACCCGGACGGCCGGGCGGGCGCCCTGCTCGCCGACCTTGTCGCGGGCGCCTTCGCATAACGGCCTTTGCCCAATCCTGACCGGCGGTGATCTGCGGAACCCCTGTGCAGCGGCCCCCGCTGCGTGTTCCATTTCCCCATGGCCACCATCGTCAGACGCGCCGTACTGACCCTTCCCGCAGCCCCGTTGGGGCCCGAGAACCCGCTGCCCGCCCTGCGCGCGCCCGACGGGGTCCACACACTGGACGAGAGGTCGCGCGCCGGGCTGCCGCGCGACATGGCGCGGCAGATCGGCTACGAGCCGCTGCGCTCGCTGCTGCCGGTCCGGATCGCGGACGGCTACGGACGGGAGCGGTCGGAGCGGGAGTTCGACTCGGTCGTCATCGAGAACGAACACCTGCGGGTCACCGTGCTCCCGGGGCTCGGCGGGCGCGTCCACTCCCTCGTGCACCTGCCCACCGGCCGCGAACTGCTCTACCGCAACCCGGTGTTCCAGCCCGCCAACTTCGCCCTCAACGGCGCCTGGTTCTCCGGCGGCATCGAGTGGAACACCGGAGCCACCGGCCACACCACCCTCTCCTGCGCCCCGCTGCACGCCGCGCTCGTCCCGGCCCCGGACGGCGGGGTGATGGTCCGGCTGTGGGAGTGGGAGCGGCTGCGCGACCTGCCCTTCCAGGTGGACCTCTGGCTGCCCGGGGACTCGGAGTTCCTCTACGTCGGCGTCCGCGTGCGCAACCCGCACGAGCGGCCCGCCCCCGTCTACTGGTGGTCCAACATCGCCGTCCCCGAGGACGCGGGCACCCGCGTCCTCGCCCCCGCCGACGAGGCCTGGCACTTCGGCTACGAGCGCTCGCTGCGCCGCATCCCCGTACCGCAGTGGGAGGCCGCGGACCGCACGTACCCGCTGCGCAGCGAGTACCCGGCCGATTTCTTCTACGAGGTCCCGGACGGGGCCCGGCTCTGGATCGCCTCCCTCGGAGCCGACGGGCACGGGCTGGTGCAGACCTCCACCGCACGGCTGCGCGGGCGCAAGCTGTTCGTCTGGGGCGCGGGCGGCGGCGGCCGCCGCTGGCAGGAGTGGCTGACCGAACCGGGCACGGGAGGCTACGCGGAGATCCAGGCCGGGCTGGCCCGCACCCAGCTGGAGCACGTACGGCTCGAGGGCGGGGCGGAGTTCAGCTGGCTGGAGGCGTACGGGCCGCTGGCCGCGGACGCCGCGGCCGTGCACGGCCCCGACTGGGCGGCGGCCCGCGGCGCCGCGCAGGACGCGCTGGACGCCGTACTGCCCCGGGAGCGGGTGGACGCGGCGTACGAGGCCTGGCGCGGCCGCGCCGACACCGAGCCGGGGGAGCGGCTGGCCGCCGGCTCCGGCTGGGGCGCGCTGGAGGTGCTGTGCGGCGGCTTCAAGCTGCCGGGCACCCCCTTCGAGGAGTCCCTGCTCGGCGAGGCCCAGGAGCCCTGGCTGGACCTGTGGCGCACGGGGGTCTTCCCGCCCCCGCGCCGGGTGGCGCCGCCGGGGCCGAGCCTGGTCGCCGCGCACTGGCGGGACATGCTGGAGACGGCCCCGGCGGAACCGCTGACCGAATACCACCTGGGTGTGGCCCAGTGGCACGCCGGGGACGTGGCCCAGGCCGTACGGAGCTGGGAGCGCGGCCTGGCGCCGGCCCCCTCGCGGTGGCCGCTGCTGCGCTGCCTCGCGCTCGCGGACGCCCTGGCCGGTGACCTGGCCAGGGCGGCCGACGGGTACGCGGCGGCCTTCGACGACCTGGTCGCGGAGAGCCGCGGCGGCGCGTCGTGGACGGCCGCGGAGTCCGCGCTCGGGCAGGAGGCGATGGCGGCCCTGCTGGCCGCCGGCCGCCTGCCCGAGACGCGCCGGGTCTGGGACCGGCTGCGGCCCGCCCTGCGCGAGCGGGGCCGCTTCCGGCTCCTCGCCGCCCGGCTCTTGGCGGCCGAGGGCCATGTGGCGGCCGCCCGGCGCGTCTTCGAGGACGGCTTCGAGATCCCGGACCTGCGGGAGGGGGAGGAAACGCTCGGCGAGGCCTGGTCGGCGTTCACCGGCCGCCCGCTCCCGCCCCGCTACGACTTCCGCATGCGCCCGTCGCACTGATGGGCCCGGCGCCCCGTCAGATGCGGTGCACGGTGTGCAGCTTCTGCGCGTACGTGCCGGTTCCGTCGAGGAGCGAGGCGCCGCCCAGGTCGGACATGGTCGGTCCGTTGCCGGTCTTGCGGCTGGAGAGGAAGCGGCGCTTGCCGGCGGCGTCGAGGCCGAGGTAGATGCCCACGTGGTCGACGGTGACGGTCACCGTGTCGTCACCGGAGTCGGCGTTGAAGAGGAGCAGGTCGCCGGGCTGGAGCTGCTGGGCCGCGGGCGGGGCCGTGCCGTTCGTCTGGTCGATCCGCGCACCGGGCGCGTGGTCCACCATGTGGCGGGACTTGCGGGGGATGCGGGTCTTGGAGGTGTCCTCGCCCGCGGCCACGGGCACGCCCATGTGGTAGCCGTAGACCATGCGCGTGTAGCCCGAGCAGTCGAGGTTGCCGACCTGCTTGCTCGACGGCCCGGTGTACGTGCCGTCGGGGAAGGTCCAGCCGAGGTTCATGTACTCGTGGAAGTCGGCGCCCTCGTAGCGGAAGCCCTGCGGGTCCAGGTAGCCGTAGCCGGCCTTGCCCAGGACCTGCTTGCCCGCGGCCGGGCCCGCGCCGGCGGTCACCGCCGGCGCCCCGGCGAGGAACATGGCCGCGTACGCGAGGACGTCCGGGGCGGCGGAGGCGGCCCAGCCGCGCACGGTCTGCTCCAGCTCCGGGGTCCAGGTCCCGTCGAAGGGCGCGGGCAGGACCCGTACCCAGGAGGTGTGCGTGACGGACGGCTGCTGCTGCCAGGTCGCGGCGTCCACCTGGAAGCGGCTGACCACCAGCTTGACCGGGAGGTTCGTGCAGCCCTGGTTGGCGAGGGCGCGCAGGCCCACGCGGCCCTTGGCGAAGGTCGCGTCGGTGACGTCCACGGCCCACGCGGCGGGCTCGGCGGAGTCGGTGCGCCAGGCCTTGACCTGGATCCGGGTGCCCTCGCGGCGCACGCGGATCGTCCAGTTGGTGCCCGCCGGGACGCCGGTGGCCAGGGTGGCGGCCGTGGCCAGCTGCGTGACGGTGTCGGCGACCTCCTTCTCCACGCGCAGTTCGACCGCGCCGGAGGTCAGGAAGGACAGCCGGGCCCGGTAGTTGTTGTGCGTGTCCTGGTAGCCGAAGGACAGCGCGTACGAACAGGCCTGGCCGGTCGGCACCTTGTCGAACTTCGCCACCGCGCGGACGTCGACGTCGGTGATCTCGTCGTCCCGGAGGGTGGCGTGACGGCTGGCGTAGTCGGTCGTGAGCGCGATGACCGCGCTGCCCGGGACCACCGAGTAGTCGGTGTCGGCCGGGCCGAGCGTGGACCAGCTGCCGCCGCCGGGGGAGGTGCCCCAGTACTTGCGCTCGGCGGCCGGCAGCGCCGGGTCGGGGAGGGTGCGCTGGAAGTCGTCGGCGAAGGACTGCTTGTTCTCCGTGAAGGTCCGCTCGGGGCCGGTCACGACCACCGTGCGCGCCCCCTTGGTCAGCACGGCCACCCGGGCGCCCCCGGAGGTGATCTCCGTGCGCTCCGGGGTGCCCGGCAGCACCTTCGCGGACAGGGCGCCGAGGGAGACCTGGGCGAAGTAGGACGGCTCCAGCGGGGGCATGGTGACCGAGGACCGCGGCGAGGTGAGGGACGGCGGCACGGGCGCGCCCGCGAGCGCGGCGGGCGCGGCGGCGGGGGCGGCGGCGGGGGCTGCGGCCGGTGCGGCGGATCTGGGCGAGGCCGCGGCGGTCATGGAGCCGAGTGGGACGGCCGCGGCCGCGGAGGCGAGGACGGTCAGGACGTTGCGACGGGATGCGAATGACATGCGGACATGATCCGACGGGCCCCCGCCCCGCCGGACGCCGCCCCCCGCCCCGCCGGACGCCGTGCCCCGCCCCGCCGGACGCCGTCCCCCGCCCCGCCGGACGCCGCCCCCCGCCCCGCCCTCCTCGCCCGTCTCCCGCTTGCCGCGGCCCGGCTGGCAGGGCCCTGTGGGGGCGAGGAGAGTGGGGCCCAGGGGGACCGGTCACACCAGGGTGGTGGGAGCCATGCCGGAATCGCTGCTGGAGCGGCACGCCGAGGCGCTGAGCCTCTTCGGCGAGCGGCTGCGCGCCGTCGCGGACGCCCAGTGGGACGCGCCGACCCCGTGCTCGGAGTGGAGCGTGCGGGATCTGGTCAACCACGTCACCGGTGAGCAGCTCTGGATCCCGCCGCTGGTCTCCGAGGGCCGCACGGTCGCCGAGATGGGCGACGCGTTCTCCGGCGACGTGCTGGGCGAGGACCCGGTCGCGGCCTGGGAGCGGGCCTCCGCCGCCGCGCACGCCGCCTTCGCCGCACCCGGGGCGCTCGACCGGACCGTCCGGCTCTCCTACGGGCCCGCGCTGGGCTCCGCGTACTGCTCCGAGCTGACCGCCGACTGCGTCGCGCACACCTGGGACCTGTCCCGGGCGATCGGCGCGGACGACCGGCTGCCCGACGGCCTCGTGGAGTTCTCCATCAAGGAGGTCATGCCGTACGCCGACGGGCTCGCGGCGAGCGGGATGTACGCCGCTCCGCTCGAGGTTCCGGCCGGGGCGGACGCGCAGACGAGGCTGCTGGGGCTGCTGGGGAGGCGGGGCTGAGCCCCCGGAGCCCCCGGGGCCGGTCCGGATATCGAAAGCGGGCGTAAGTGGGCGTAAGCGGGCGTAGTGCCCCGATTAATCGTATAAAGGTCAGGGCTGGAGGAGCGGAGCGGGACGAGCGCGGAAGGCGGGCGACGGTGGAGGGGATGCAGCGCACCACGGCGGAGGGCCGCGGCCCGGTCCGGTACGGCCCGCCGTCCCCCGAGCCCGGTCTGCCCGTGCTCCCGGGACTCGTCGGCGTCCTCGCCGCGGCCGCCGGACGCTCGGCGCCCGAACCCCCCGGCGGCGGGGAGGCCGTCCGCGAGGCGGCCTGCCGTCACTGGGGCCGCCGCGGACTGCTCACCACCCCGGAGAACGTGGCCGCCGGGCCCGGAGCCCCCGGGCTGCTGCTCGCGCTGCTCGGCGCGTACGGGGGCGACGTGATGCTGCCCCGGCCCTGTCCCGCCTGGTGGACCCCGCAGGTCCGGCTGCTGGGACGGCGGGCCTACCACGTGCCGACGCCGGCCGAATGCGGAGGCATCCCCGACCCGTACGCCCTGCTGGAGACCGTACGGCGGGTGCGCGCGGAGGGCGGCGACCCGCGCGTGCTGCTCCTGTCGGTCGCCGACGACCCGACCGCGACCGTGCCGCCGCCCGAGATACTGCGCGAGGCCTGCGAGGCCGCCGAATCCGCCGGGCTCTTCGTCGTCAGCGACGAGAGCTGGCGCGACACCGTCCACCGGCCGCACGACACCCTGGTCCTGAGCCCCGCCGAGATGCTCCCCGACCGGGCGGCCGTCCTCGTCGACCTGTCCGGGGCGCTGCTGCCCGCCGGCTGGCCCGCCGCCGTGGTCCGCTTCCCCGACACCCCCCGCGGGACCTGGCTGCGCGCCCGCACCCTCGACGTCCTGACCGCCACCGGCGCGCTCGTCGCGGGCCCGGTCGCCGGGGCCGCCGCGTACGCCCTCGAAGAACCCGACGCCGTCGCCGGACGGGCCTACGCGGCCGCCGCCCTGCACGGCGCGGTCGCCGCCGCCGCGCACCGGGAGCTCCTCGCCGTCGGGGCGCTGGCCCGGCCCCCGGAGGCCGGCCGGCACCTCTACGCGGACCTGACCCCGCTGCGGGAGGGGCTGGCGCGGCACGGAGTCGGCGACGCCATGGAGCTGGAGGACTGGCTCGGCGCCCGGCTGGGGGCGCCCACGCCCGGCGGGCAGCGGTTCGCGGACGAACCGGTGGCCCTGCGGGTACGGCTGTCCACCGGGCCGCTGCTCGGCGCCACTCCGGAGGAACGGCTGGCCGCCCTCGCCGCCCCCGACCCGCTCGCGCTGCCGCACGTACGGCGCTCCCTGGACCTCCTCGGATCGGTCCTGGCCGGCCTGACCTGATGCCCACCCCGGTGACCTGATGCCCACCCCGGTGAACGGAGCCCGCCCCATGCCCAACCGTCCGCCCACCCCACCCACCGAAGCCACCCCCGGCCCCGGCCCCGCCGCTCCTTCACCTGCCCCCGCTTCCGGCCCCGTCGCCGCGCCTGCCCCGGCCCTCGCGTTCACCCCACCCGCCGAGGCAGCCCCCGCCCCCGGCCCCGCGGCTCCCGCGCCTGCCTCCGCCCCCGGCCCCGCCGCTCCTGCGCCTGCCCCCGGCCCTGCCGCTCCCGCTTCTGCGCCCGCCCCCGCCGCCGCGTCGGCCGCCGCGGCCGGCGGGCGGGGCGGCGGGGTTGGCCCCGTGGGCGGGGTGGCGGGGCCGCGGCCGATCGGGGAGCATCGGCGGTGGCCCCGTTCGTTCGCGGATCGGCTCACCACCCCGCTCCCCGGTGTCCGGGGCTTCGCGCGGCTCGCGCGGGAGGGTGCCTTCCGGCCCGGGCCGGAAGGGCTGCGCGGGATCCCCGACCTGCCCTTCGCGCCCGCCCCGCTGCCCCCGGCGGGCCCCGGTTCGGTCTGCGTGACCTGGGCCGGGCACGCCAGCTGGGTGCTGCGGACCGGCGGGCTGACCGTGCTCACCGACCCCGTCTGGTCCCGGCGGATCCTCGGCACCCCGTCCCGGATGACGCCCGTCGGAGTGCGCTGGGCGGACCTGCCGCCGGTGGACGCGGTGGTCATCAGCCACAACCACTACGACCACCTCGACGCCCCCACCCTCAAGCGGCTGCCGCGGCACACCGCGCTCTTCGTCCCGGCCGGCCTGGCCCGCTGGTTCCGCCGCCGCGGCTTCACCCGGGTCACCGAGCTCGACTGGTGGGAGTCGGCCGAACTGGACGGCGTGCGCTTCGAGTTCGTACCGGCCCACCATTGGTCCAAGCGCTCGCTGATCGACACCTGCCGCTCCCTGTGGGGCGGCTGGATCCTCACCGACACCCGCAGCCCCGCCCCGCGCAAGATCTACTTCGCGGGGGACACCGGCTACGGCCACTGGTTCGGCGAAATCGGCCGCCGCCACCCCGGCATCGACCTGGCGCTGCTGCCCATCGGCGCCTACGCCCCGCGCTGGTGGCTCGGCGACGTCCACGCCGACCCCGAGGAGGCCGTACAGGCCTTCCTCGACCTCGGAGCCCGGCGGATGGCCCCCATGCACTGGGCGGCCTTCGTCCTGTCCGCCGAACCGGTCATGGAACCCCTGCACCGGGTCCGGGCCGCCTGGTCCCGCGCCGCCCTGCCCCGCGAACACCTCTGGGACCTCCCGATCGGCGCCTCCCGCAGCCTCGGCCCGACCGGACTCCGCCCCGGCTAGCCCCGCCCCGGCTAGCCCCGGACCGGCCGGCCCCGCCCCGGCCGGATCCGCCGCCACACCGCCGGACCCGCGCTGATCAGCAAGGTCAGGCCCACCGCCAGGGCGACGCCCTTCCAGGGCTCCGAGAAGAGCGAGCCGCCCAGGATGCCGATCAGGCCGTACGTCGCCGCCCACGCGAGACAGGCCGGGCCGTCGCCGCGGGCGAAGCGGCGCAGCGGCAGCTCCGCCAGCAGGCAGGCCAGCATCACCGGGATCCGGCCCGCCGGAACCAGCCGGGACACCACCAGGACCAGTACGCCGTGCTCGTCCAGCCGCGCCTGCGCCTGCTCCAGCCGCTCGGGCGTGGCCCGGCCCCGCAGCGCCTCGAGCCAGCGCGAGCCGCCCCGCGAACGCACCCCGCGCCGGCCGAGCCAGTACAGCGCGACGTCCCCGGTGAACGCCGCCAGCGCCGACACCGCGAATACGAGCAACACCCCGAACGGCAGCGACTCCTGATGGAACGCCACTACCGCGGCCGAACTCACCAGCGCCCCCGTCGGGATCACCGGCACCAGCGCGCCGAGCGCCACCAGCACGAACAACGCCGGGTAGCCCACCGCCTGCTGGGTGGTCTCCGGCGGCACCTGACCGGCCGCCGCCACCGCGAACTCGCCCCAGGCCCAGGTCACGGCAGCCGCACCCGCTCGCCGTGCGCGGGGACCCGTACCGTCACCTTCGGCGCCAGCCGCGCCGCGCGCCGCGCGAACTCCTCGCCCGGCGCGTGGAACTCGTGCGGACGCACCGCGTCCATCCCGATCGGCCAGTACGTCCCGTAGTGCACCGGGACCGCCGCCGCCGGGGCCAGCTCCGCAAGCGCCCGCGCCGCCCGCCCCGCGTCCAGGTGCCCCGGCCCCAGGTACGGGCCCCAGCCGCCCACCGGCAGCAGGGCCACGTCCACCGGTCCGACCTCCTCGGCCATCGTCGCGAACAGCCCGGTGTCCCCGGCGAAGTAGGTCCGGGCCGCGCCCTGGACCACGTACCCGAGGGCCGGTGCGAGCTGCGGCCCGAACGGCAGCCGCCGCCCGTCGTGCAGGGCGCTGACCACCCGCACCCGTACGCCGCTCCCCACGGGCACCTCCTCGCCCGGCGCCACCTCCGCCACCGTCAGACCGCGCAGCCCGGCCGTCCGGGCCAGCCCCGGCACGGCCCGGCGCGCACCGCGCGGGACCAGCAGCCGGGTGCCGGGCTCCAGCCGCGCCAGCGAGGGCAGGTGCAGGTGGTCGGCGTGCAGGTGCGAGACCAGCACCACGTCCGCCCGCGCCGCCTCGGGCGGGGGCACCGCACCGCGCCGCCGCCGCAGATGGGCCAGCCGCCGCGCGAACAGCGGGTCCGTCAGCAGCCGCACCCCGGAGTCCTCGACCGTGCACGTGGCATGACCCCACCAGGTGACCTCCACCGGTACCGGCCTCCCTCCCTCGCGGAGCCGTACGCCCCGCACCGCTGCGCACGGCTCCCACGACCCTAAAGGCTGCCCCGCCGATCCGCCCGGAACCGGAAGGCCGCCGCCCCTCCTCCCCGGCGGCGGATCGGAGTAGGGTCGGGCGGCATGGAAGAGCTGCGCGTGGCCGCGATCGCCAGCCTGGCCCCGCTCGAGGAACTCGACGCCGACCCCTTCGCCGTGGACACCCGCAGCCAGCACGCCGTGTGCGCGCGGTGGGCCGCCGACCGCGGGTACGTCGTCACGAGGCAACTGCTCGTCTACGGGCTGCGCGCCGACCACTGCGGACTGTGGTCCGACGTCGACGCCGGGCACGTCGACCTCTTCGTCGCCGCCAACCAGCGGGTGCTGGCCCGCGCGCTGGGCTCCGTCGAGGAGTTCAGCGCCGAGTGCGAGCGGCGCGGGGTGCGGTTGGAGACCGCCGGACACCAGGAGCCCCCGTACACCCCGGCGATGAAGGCGGAGGTGCACCGCCGGCTGTCCATGCCGACGGCAGGCTACGACGGCACCTAGTGCTGTTGCCGGGAAGGTCTGCCGGGCGCCGCGATCCGGTGAACCCTTCGGGTCACAGCACCGGCGACCGCCCGCCGGACCGGGCCCGGCCCGCACACCGGTGCGCCGTCCGTGTCGTCCGGCCGGGCGGGCCGCGCTGTGCGAGCCTGGAAGGCGGGACGGGCTCGCGGGAGGTTGCGGCGTGTGGCGAGGACGGTGGCGGACCGCGGGCGGCGCCCTGGTACGGGTGGTTCTCGTCTGGGCGGTGTCCACCCTGACGATGCTCGCGCTCGCCGGCATCCTGCCGGACTTCCGGCTCCAGTCCGGTGACGGCGACAGCATCACGCAGATCGGGCTGACGGCGGCCTGGGGCGCCGGGGCCTTCGGCCTGCTGAGCGCGCTGGTCTGGCCCGTGCTCGTAAGGGCCCTGCTGCTGGTGCCCGCCCTGGTGCTCGGGCTGCTCGTCTTCTTCCTCAACGGCTCCCTGCTGCTGATAGCCCTGAGCCTTATCCCCGCCGGGCGCGGCGAGGCGGCCCCCGAAACGGCCGTGGTGGTGGCCGCCGTGATGTCGGCCGTGGCCTCCGCGACCTCGACGGCGCTCGCCGTCCGTGACGACGAGGCCTACCGGCGGCGCCTCTACCGCCTCGCCGACCGGCGCCGGCGCAGGCAGCAGCGGGCGGGCGCGCCCGGGGCCGACGAGTCCGCGCCCGGGCTGGTCTTCCTCCAGCTCGACGGGGTCGGGTACGAGACGCTGCGCCGGGCCGCGGGCGAGGGCCTGATGCCGTCCGTCGCCGGCTGGCTGGTCGGCAGCCACCGCATCGCGCCCTGGCGCACCGACTGGTCGAGCCAGACCGGCGCCAGCCAGCTCGGCATCCTGCACGGCTCCACCTTCGACGTGCCCGCCTTCCGCTGGTACGAGAAGGACACCGGCGAGGTGGTCGTCTGCAACCGGCCCACCAGCGCGGCCGAGCTCCAACGGCGCGCCGTGGCGCGGACCGCGGACGGCGGGCTGCTCACCCTCGACGGGGCGAGCCGCGGCAACCTGTTCAGCGGGGGAGCGGACCAGCTGGCGCTGGTGCTCTCGGTGTCCGCCCGCCGGGGCCGCGCGAACCGGTCCCGCGCCGGCTACTTCGCGTACTTCTCCGATCCGGCCAACGCCGTCCGCACCGCCCTGTCCTTCGTGGCCGAGGTGGCCCGTGAGATCGGCCAGTCGCTGCGGGCCCGGATCCGCGGGGACCGGCCGCGCGTGGCGCGCGGCGGGCTGTACCCGCTGATCCGGGCCTTCGCGACGGTGGTCGAACGGGACGTGGTGGTGGCCGCCGTGATCGGCGACATGCTGGCCGGGCGCGCCGCCGTCTACGCCGACCTGGTCGCCTACGACGAGGTCGCGCACCACTCCGGCCCGCACGGCCGGGACACCGACCAGGTGCTGGCGCGCCTCGACCGCAGCCTCGCGATGATCGCCCGGGTCGCCGAGCACGCGCCGCGCGCCTACCGGATCGTGCTGCTCTCCGACCACGGGCAGAGCCCGGGGGAGACCTTCCTCGGGCGGTACGGGCTCACCTTGAAGGACCTGGTCCGGGCGGGCTGCGGACTGCCCGTCTCGCGCCGGGCCGGCCGCACCCGCAGCGGCGCCGAGGCCCGGGCGGCCGTGCTGGCGGCGCTGCACCGGCCGGTGGAGGAGGACGAGGAGGCCCATCCGCGGCGCGGCTCCGACCCGGTGGTGCTCGCCTCCGGCAACCTCGGGCTGATCTCCTTCCCGGACGTCCCCGGCCGGGCCTCACGCGCGCGCATCGAGCGCACGCACCCGGCCCTGCTGACGACCCTGGCGAACCACCCCGGCGTGGGCTTCGTGCTCGTGGACGGCGTGGTGCTGGGCCCCGGCGGGGCGGTGGCCCGCCTGGACGTGCCCGGGGAGGCCGAGGAACTGCTGGCTCCGTTCGGGCCCGGAGCGGCCGCGGCCGTGCGCCGGACCGACACCTTCCCGCACGTCGCCGACGTGATGGTGAACTCGGCCTACGACCCGCGGACGGGCGAGGTGCACGCCTTCGAGGAGCAGATCGGCTCGCACGGAGGCCTGGGCGGGGAGCAGGGGCACCCGTTCCTGATGTGGCCGACGGAGCTGTCCGACCCGGACGGCGAGCTGGTGGGCGCCGAGGCGGTGCACGGCGTACTGCGGCGCTGGCTGCGGGAGGCGGACGGCCCGCAGGTCCCGGTGGACCACCGGCCGCACGCCCGCACCGACGGCCGCGATCCGGAGACCGGGCTCCGCCCCGCTGCCGAGCCGCGCCCCGCCGCGGAGGCCGGGCCGGGCGCGGAGGCCGCGCCGTACCACCCCGTTCCGGAGCGGGAGGAGATTTCCCGGCCGTTGCGCGCCCCGGGCGGAACGTTTCCTTCCGCAGGGTGCCCCGTGCCGGACGAAACCCGGTGATTTGGTACCTCCTTGACCGTGGTCAACCATGTGGGGACCTGCCCACCATGTGAGACACCCCGAGGCGCACCACCGATGACCAGCACCGCAGCCCCGCCCACCGAAACTCCCAGGCCTGCGGAGCCCCAGCCCGAGCCCCAGCCGCGCGGCGACCGGCGGTTCGGACTGCCCGTCGCCACCTGCCTGGTCATGGGCAACATCATCGGCGGCGGCATCTTCCTCCTGCCCGCGTCGGTGGCCCCCTTCGGCACCATCAGCCTCGTCGCCTTCGCCGTGCTCACCCTGGGCGCGGTCGCCCTCGCCCTCGTCTTCGGCCGCCTCGCCCAGCGGCACCCGCAGACCGGCGGCCCGTACGTCTACGCCCGGGCCGCGTTCGGCGACTTCGCCGGCTTCCTCGCCGCCTGGAGCTACTGGATCACCACCTGGGTCTCCAACGCGGCCCTCGCGGTCGCGGCCGTCGGCTACCTCGGCGTGCTCTTCCCCGCCATCGGCGCGCACCAGTGGTCCATGTGCCTGGCCGCCCTCGTCGTGCAGTGGCTGCCGGCGCTCGCCAACCTGGCCGGCACCCGGTACGTCGGCGCCGTCCAACTCGTCGCCACCGTCCTGAAGTTCGCCCCGCTGCTGCTCGTCGCCGTGGGCGGTCTGCTGTTCTTCGACCCGGCCAACCTCGGCCCCTTCCGGGCCACCGACCAGACCGCCGTCGGGGCCGTCTCCGCCTCCGCCGCGATCCTGCTCTTCAGCTACCTGGGCGTCGAGTCCGCTGCCGTCAGCGCCGGCGAGGTCCGCGACCCCGCCCGCAACGTCGGCCGGGCCACCATCCTCGGCACCGTCGGCGCGGCCACCGTCTACCTGCTCGGCACCCTCGCCGTCTTCGGCCTGGTCGCCCACGACACCCTCGTCTCCTCCCAGGCCCCCTTCACGGACGCCGTCAACGCAATGTTCGGCGGCACCTGGGGCGGCACCGCGGTGGCCTGCGCGGCCGTCGTCTCGATGGTCGGCGCCCTCAACGGCTGGACCCTGCTCAGCGCGCAGACCCCGTACGCCGCCGCCAAGGACGGGCTCTTCCCGAAGGTCTTCGAGACGAAGAAGCGCGGTGTCCCGGTGGTCGGCGTGGTCGTCACCGTGGTCCTCGCCTCCGCCCTGACCGTCTACAACTACACGGCCGGCTCCGAGGGCGTCTTCGAGATCCTGGTCCTGGTCACCACCTTCACGGCGACCGTCCCGTACCTGCTCTCCACCGCCGCGCAGCTCTACTTCCTCCTCTCGGGCCAGGCCGAGCGGGTCCACCGGGGCCGCCTGGTCCGCGACGGCGTCCTGGCCGGCCTGGCCTTCGCCTTCTCCATGTGGCTGGTGGCCGGCTCCGGCTACGCCGCCGTCTACCAGGGCGTGCTCTTCCTCTTCGCGGGCGTCGCGGTCTATGCCGTGATGGCCGCCCGCAGGCGCCGCGCGACCGCCTCACCCGCGGGGTAGCTTGGAAGGACAGGGCCGCCAGGGGGGCTCCAGGGGGTCGCCGTGTCCGCGATCAGCAACAGCATCGACATCGACCGCACGCCCGAGGACGTCTACGCGTACGTCACGGACCCCACGCACCTGCCGGAGTGGCAGGACACCGCCGTGTCCGCCGTCCCCCTGGGCGACCTCCCCGTCCACATCGGTTCGAGGGTCCTCGTCACCCGGCAGATCGGCCGGCGCAGGGTCCCCACGACCATGGAGTACACGGAACTCGACCCGCCGCGGAGCTGGCACGTCCACGGCATCGACGGGCCGGTCCGCCCGGACCTCCGGGGCTACATCGAACCCCTCGACGACGGCACGCGCTCGCGCGTCACCCTGTCCCTCGACTTCGAGGGCCACGGCATGGGCCGGGCACTGGTGCCCCTCGCGGTCAAGCCCCTGGTCCGCAAGGAGATGCCCCGCAGCGAGGAGAAGCTCAAGCACCTGCTGGAGCACTCCGCGAGCTGACCGCGGGGCGCACGGCGAAAAACGGGATGCCCGGGGTGCCGTGGTACGGCCACACTGGCCGCACCACAGCACCCGAACCCCCGAGGACGTCCCCACCCGTGCAGGCCGCCGTCACCGTCACCCCCGCCCAGATCCCCGAACTGCTCCTCGGCCTCGCCACCGTGCGGCCCGTGTTCCTCTGGGGGGCGCCCGGCATCGGCAAGTCCTCGCTCGTGCGGAAGTTCGCCGACTCCCTCGGCCTGGAATGCGTCAGCCTGCTCGGCACCCAGCTCGCCCCCGAGGACCTGATCGGCGTACCGCAGATCCGGGACGGCCGGTCCGTCTTCTGCCCGCCCGAGGCCATCGCCCGCGACGAGCCGTACTGCCTCTTCCTCGACGAGCTCAACGCCGCGAGCCCCGACGTCCAGAAGGCCTTCTACTCGCTGATCCTGGACCGCCGGATCGGCTCCTACGAGCTGCCCGCGGGCTCCATCGTGATCGGCGCGGGCAACCGCGCCACCGACAACGCCCTGGCCCGGCCCATCGCCTCCGCCCTCGTCAACCGCCTCACCCACGTCCACCTCCAGGCGTCCGCGGGGGACTGGCTGGTCTGGGCCGGCGAGAACGGCATCCACCCCTGGGTCACCGACTACCTCACCGACCGCCCCGACCACCTCTGGTCCCAGCCCCCCAAGACGGAAGAGGCGTTCTCCACCCCGCGTTCCTGGCACATGCTCTCCGACGCCCTGCACTCCTTCGGGACCGGCCTGGACGAGCAGACCCTGAAGGTCGTCGCGCACGGCACCCTCACCCCCGCCCACGCCGTCTCCTTCTGCGGCTACGCGAAGATCGTCCGCCACACCTTCGGCATCGAGGCGATCCTCAAGGGCGACGCCTCCTGGCCCACCCGCCTCGCCGACCGCGACCTGCTCTACTACCTCGCCGAAGCCTTCCGGGGCCGCCTGGTCAAGGAACTCCCCGCGCAGCGCGAGCACCTCTCGCCCGCCGTCCGGCAGACCGCCTACCGGGCCAAATCACTGCTCGTGCAGCTCGCCGAGATCTCCGTCGAGGTGGCCCAGACCGTCATCGCCGACGACGCCGACGGCCTGCCCGTGCTGCCCGCATGGTTCCTCGTCGAGGCCGCCCGCGACATGCCCCGGCTGGTCGAGGCCCGCCGGTGAGCCGTCGTACGCAGAAGAAGGCCAAGCCCGACCCCGCCACCCAGGCCTTCGCCGAAGGCCTCGCCCTGGTCAAGCGGAACCCGGCCCTCGCCGCCGTCGCGGCCTCCGTCTGCCGCGACGCCGACTGCGCGGCGGCCCCCGTCCGCGGCCTCGCCGTCGTGACCTCCAACGGCACCGTCCACGCCCACCCCACCCGGCTCGCCGAACCCGCGGAATGGGCCTGGACGATCGCCCACTGCCTGCTGCACCTCGGCTTCGGGCACGTCCCCGCCGCCAAGGACGCCGACCGGCCGCAGCCCGACCGCTTCGACCTCGCCGCCCGCTGCACCGTGGTCAACCGCTTCCTGCTGACCTCCCCGGCCGGCCGCGCCCCCGACCACCTGCCCGCCGAGTACCCCGGCGGGGACGAGGAGCTGCTCGCCGCCCGCTGGCGCCGCGACGGCATCCCGGCTGCCTACGAGCACTGCGGGGCCGCCGGGGACCAGCCCGACCAGGTCCTCGCCACCTGGCGCCCCTTCGACGGCGCGGCGGTCCCCGACTGGGAGACGGCCTTCGCCCACGCCCTCACCCGCGCCGTCTCGGCCACCATGGAGCGGGCGGCCGGCCGCGAGGACCACCGGCCGAAGCCCTGGGACCGCGCCCTGAACTGGTTCGTCTCCTCCTACCCGCTCCTCGGCGGGCTCGCCGCGGGGCTGCGGATCGTCGCCGACGCCGAGCTGGCCCGCTCCCAGGACATCGCCGTCGCCGCGGTCAGCGCGAGCGCCGGGGAGATCTACGTCAACCCGCTGCGGGTCTTCACCGACGGCGAATGGCGGTTCATCCTCGCCCACGAGATGCTGCACGCCGCGCTGCGCCACGGCGAGCGCCGCGGCGCCCGCGACCCGTACCTGCACAACGTCGCCGCCGACTACGTGGTGAACGGCTGGCTCGTGGAGATGGCCGTCGGGGAGATGCCCGAGGGGCTGCTGTACGACCCGGCGCTGAGGGACCTCTCGGTCGAAGAGGTCTACGACCGCATCACCACCGACCTGCGACGCATGCGCCGCCTCGCGACCCTGCGCGGCAAGGGCCTCGGGGACATCCTGGGCGAGCCGCTCGCCCACCCGGGCAGCGTCCCGTACGCGGATCTCGACGACTTCTACCGGCGCGGCCTGACCCAGGGCTTCGACCTGCACGAATACGGGAAGCGCGGGATGCTGCCCGCCGGGCTGATCCAGGAGATCCGGGCGCTCGCCCATCCTCCGGTGCCCTGGGACGCGCGCCTCGCCCGCTGGTTCGACGAGTACGTGCCGCGTCCGGTGCCCGTCCGCTCGTACGCCCGCCCGGCGCGCCGTCAGGCGTCCACCCCGGACATCCCGCGCGCCGGCCGGTACTTCCCGCCCGAGGAGACGGCCCGCTGCACCTTCGGGGTGGTGCTCGACACCTCGGGTTCGATGAACGCGGCCCTGCTCGGCAAGGCGCTCGGCGCGATCGCCTCGTACGCCGAAGCCCGCGAGGTACCGGCGGCCCGCGTCGTGTTCTGCGACGCGGCCCCGTACGACGCGGGCTATGTGCCCCCGGCCGAGATCGCGGGCCGGGTGAAGGTGCGCGGCCGGGGCGGGACGGTGCTGCAACCGGGCATCGACCTGCTCCAGCGGGCGGAGGACTTCCCGCCCGGGGCCCCGGTGCTGGTGATCACGGACGGGTGGTGCGACACCCTGCGGATCCGGCGCGAGCACGCCTATCTGGTTCCGCAGGGTGCCACCCTGCCGTTCACCCCCAAGGGGCCCGTCTTCCGACTGGCCTGAGGGCCTAGTCGAGGTAGTCGCGCAGGACCTGCGAACGCGACGGGTGGCGCAGCTTCGACATGGTCTTGGACTCGATCTGGCGGATGCGCTCACGGGTGACCCCGTACACGCGGCCGATCTCGTCCAGCGTCTTCGGCTGGCCGTCGTTGAGGCCGTAGCGCATGGAGACCACGCCCGCCTCGCGCTCCGAGAGCGTGCCCAGGATCGACTGGAGCTGCTCCTGGAGGAAGGTGAAGGAGACCGCGTCCGCGGGCACGACCGCCTCGGAGTCCTCGATGAGGTCACCGAACTCGCTGTCGCCCTCCTCACCCAGGGGGGTGTGCAGGGAGATCGGCTCGCGGCCGTACTTCTGGACCTCGATGACCTTCTCGGGGGTCATGTCGAGTTCCTTGCCCAGCTCCTCCGGGGTGGGCTCGCGGCCCAGGTCCTGGAGCATCTGGCGCTGCACGCGGGCGAGCTTGTTGATGATCTCGACCATGTGCACGGGGATGCGGATGGTGCGCGACTGGTCGGCCATGGCACGCGTGATCGCCTGCCGGATCCACCAGGTCGCATACGTGGAGAACTTGAAGCCCTTGGTGTAGTCGAACTTCTCCACGGCGCGGATCAGGCCGACGTTGCCCTCCTGGATCAGGTCCAGGAAGAGCATGCCGCGGCCGGTGTAGCGCTTGGCGAGGGAGACCACGAGACGGAGGTTGGCCTCCAGCAGGTGGTTCTTCGCCCGGCGGCCGTCCTCGACGAGGATCTCCAGCTCGCGCTTGAACGCGGGCTTGTGGTCCTCCTCCTCTTCGAGCTTGTACTCGGAGAACAGGCCGGCCTCGATGCGCTTGGCGAGCTCGACCTCCTGCTCGGCGTTGAGGAGCGGCACCTTTCCGATGAGCTTGAGGTAGTCCTTGACGGGGTCGGCGGTGGCGCCGGCCACCATGACCGTCTGCGCCGGAGCGTCGTCCTCGTCGTCGTCGGACAGGACGAAGCCCTGGGTGCCCCCGGCCTTGGGAGCCTCCTCCTCGGCCTCGTCGGCGAGGTCCTCGGTTGCCCAGTCCTCGCCCTCGGCCGCGGGGGTCTCGCCCTCGTCGGCGTCCTTGGCGCTGGTCTTCTTCGCCGCCGTCTTCTTGGTGGCGGTCTTCTTCGCGGCGGTCGCGGTCTTCTTGACCGTCCGCTTCTTCGGCTCGGCAGCGGCCTCGGCCGCCGCCTCGTCCTCGGTGGCGGAGGCCGACGGAGCGGATATCGCCGCAGCGGTGGCCGGGGGTGCGGCGGCCGAGGTCTTGCGCGCGCCGATGGGGCGCGGCGCCGCGGTCGCCTTCTTGGCCACGGTGCGGGCCGGAGCGGCGGCTGCCTTGCGGGGCTTCTTGGCAGCAGCCTTCGTGGCGGGGGCGGCGCTGACGTGGAGGGCGACACCCTCCTCGTCCAGGACCTGGTTCAGGCTGCGCAAGACCCGCTTCCACTGGTCCACCGGGATGCGGCCGGCCTCGAAGGCCTGGCGCACGTCGTCACCGTTGATGTGACCCTGCTCGCGGCCGCGCTCGACGAGCGCGACGAGGGCCTCGGATTCGGCGATCTCCGGAGGGAACGTACGGGACGGGCTGAGCGACACAAGGAGCCTCTCGTTGCGAACAGATAAAGGGTGGGCGGGACATCATCGCGCGAACTCGGGAAACAGACCCGAGGGGGGTCTGTATTCCGGGGCCGCGCGAGGACGCCTGTCGGTTCATCGCATGCCCGAGTCGATTCGTTACGCGCTGAATTGAGTGACCTGCGCCACGCTGTGGCCGCGCAACCTATCCGCGCCAGATCCGTCCGCCCCCGATCGTCAGCCCGTTTTGCGGGCTTCGACGAGGAAGCGGGCGGTGTGCGCCACGAACGGGCCTTCGCGCTCGATCTGTTCGTGCAGCTCGCGCAACCGGTCCCGGTACTGCCCGACCGTGAAGCCGGGCACCATCCAGATCACCTTCCGTAGAAAGTAGATCACGGCTCCGATGTCGTGGAACTCCGTGCGCAGCCGTTCCGAGCGCAGATCGACGACTTCGAGGCCGGCCGCGGCGGCGTCGCGCACGGCGTCGTCGGGGTGCCGGCCGCGCCGGACCTCCTCCGGCTGCGGGCCGAGGAAGTACTCGACGAGCTCGAAGACGCTCGCCGGACCGACCTGCTGGGACAGGTAGGTGCCGCCGGGCCGCAGGACCCGCGCGATCTCCTCCCACCAGACGGTCACCGGATGCCGGCTGGCGACCAGCTCGAAGGCCTCGTCGCCGAAGGGCAGCGGCGGCTCGTCGGCGTCGGCGACCACCACCGCGCCCAGCGGGTGCAGAAGCCGGGTCGCCCGCTCGATGTTCGGCGGCCAGGACTCGGTGGCCGCCGTCAGCGGGGGCAGCGGGCCCGCGCCGGCGAGCACCTCACCGCCGCCGGTCTGGATGTCCAGGGCGGACCGGGCCCGGGCCAGGCGCTGCGCGAGCAGCCGCTGGTAGCCCCAGGACGGGCGCTGCTCGGTGGCCCGGCCGTCGAGCCACGAGAAGTCCCAGCCGTCCACGGAGACCGCTTCGGCCTCGGCGACGAGATGGTCGAAAGTACGCGTCATGTCTGGATCGTCCCAGGTCGGGCGCCGGTCAACCACCGGATTACCGGGCCGTCGACTACAGTGGGCGGCGGGCCGTGACTGGCGTTCGGGTGGATCACCACCGGGGAGCGGCCCGCGTACGTCTCGTACGCCGACTGCCGCGCGCCTGGGCGAACCGCGATCCGCAGCGACGTTCAGGAGACCCCGTGACGACTGCCCAGACCTCCTCCGCCCCTTCCGCCGCTCCTGCCGCCGAAACGGCCACGGCGCGGCTGATGGACGGCACCGCCCTCGCCCGCCGCATCTCGGAGCAGACCGCCGCCCTCGCGGCCGAGCTCACCGAGCGCACCGGCACCGCGCCCTGTCTGGCGACCGTGCTGGTCGGTGAGGACCCCGCCTCCGTCACGTACGTGCGCATGAAGCAGAACCGTTGCGCCAAGGCCGGGATCACCTCCCGCCACGTGGAGCTGCCGGCCGAGACCACCACCGAGGAGCTGGTGGCCACCCTCACCGCGCTCTCCGAGGACCCGGAGATCAGCGGCATCCTGCTCCAGCACCCCGTCCCGCACCACATCGACGAGCGCGCCGCCTTCGAGGCCATCGCCCCCGGCAAGGACGTCGACGGGGTCACCATGCACTCCTTCGCCGCCATGGGCTTCGGACTGCCCGGCTTCGTCTCCTGCACCCCCGGCGGCATCATGCGCCTGCTCGCCGCCTACGACGTGGACCTCACCGGCAAGCACGCCGTGGTCGTCGGCCGCAGCGCGATCCTCGGCAAGCCGGCCGGCATGCTGCTGCTCGAGCAGAACGCCACCGTCACCTACTGCCACTCCCGCACCGTGGACCTCCCCTCGATCGTGCGCCAGGCCGATGTGCTGGTCGCCGCCGTGGGCAAGGCCGAATTCATCCGCGGCGAGGACATCAAGCCGGGCGCGGTGGTCCTGGACGCCGGGTACAACGAGGGCAACGTCGGCGACGTGCACTTCGAGTCCGCCGCCGCCCGCGCCTCGCTGATCACCCCGGTGCCGGGCGGGGTCGGCCCGATGACCATCGCCGTGCTGCTGGAGCAGACCGTCCAGGCCGCCGCCGCACAGGCCGGGCCGGCGCTCGCGGACCTCTGACCCGCCCCGCACCCCCCTCCGTACGGCGAACGCCCCGGGCCCTTCGGTACGGGGCGTCGCGTTTCCCCCGGTAACAGGTCGAAGGACCGATCCCCGCACCCGGGCCGCGGCGCTGCACTGGGGAGGTGAACGGACCGACGGATACGCAGACGCAGCAGCCCCGGCGCCCCGCGCGGCACCCGCGGGGGCTCGCCACCCTCGTCCTCGCCGAGCTGTGGGAGCGCTTCAGCCTCTACGGCATGGTCGCGATCCTCGTGCACTTCCTCGCGGCCTCCCGGGGCCACGGCGGCATGGGCCTCCACGAGGGCACCGCGGAGGCGGTGGAGGGGGTCTACATGGCCATGATCTCGCTCCTGGCCCTGCCCGGCGGCTGGATCGCCGACCGCTTCCTCGGGGCCCGCCGGGCCGTCCTGTGGGGCGGCGTGGTGATCATGGCCGGGCACGTCCTGATGGCCTTCCCGCAGCCCGCCCTCGTCTGGCCCGGCCTGGTCCTCATCGTCATCGGCACCGGCCTGCTCAAGCCCAACATCTCCGCCCTCGTCGGCCGCCTCTACGCCGCCGACGACGACCAGCGCCGCGACGCCGGCTACTCGATCTTCTACATGGGCATCAACCTCGGCGCGGTCATCGCCCCGCTCGTCGTCGGCTACCTCGGCGAGGAGGTCGACTGGCACCTCGGCTTCGGCGCCGCCGCCGTCGGCATGGCCCTCGGCCTGGTCCAGTACGTCCTCGGCGGCCGCAGGCTCGCGCGGCAGCTGCGCGAGGAGCCCGTGGTGCGGCTGACGCCCGCCGAGCGGTCCAGGATCCGGCGCACGTCCTCGTACGGCCTGGTCTTCACGGCCGTGCTGATCGCCCTGCTCGCCGCCGGACACGCCCTGAGCATCGACGGCATCACCTTCGTGCTCACCGTGGTCGCCGTCGTCGTGCCCGCCGGCGTGCTGTTCTCGATGTACCGCAGCCCCAAGGTCACGCCCGTCGAGAAGACCCGGCTGCGCGCCTACGTCTGGCTCTTCCTGGCCGCGACGCTGTTCTGGCTGGTGTACGACCAGATGGGCAACGAGCTGAACATGTTCGCCGCCCAGAAGACCGACCTGTCCCTGCTCGGCTGGCACATCCCGGCCAGCTGGACCCAGTCCCTGCCGGCGCTGTTCGTGATCGTCCTCGCCCCGCTCTTCGCCGCCTTCTGGGTGCGGCGGGGCCGTCGCATGAGCACGCCGTTCAAGTTCGGCCTGGCCCTGCTGCTGACCGGCGCCTCCTTCGTGGTCATGTCGGGCGCGGCGGCCATCGCCTCCAAGGGCGTGAAGGTCTCGCTGATGTGGCTGGTGGGCGTGTACGTCATCCAGGTCATGGGCGAGATGTGCCTGAGCCCGGTGGGCCTGTCGGTCACCACCAAGCTCGCGCCGCGCGCCTTCACCAACCAGATGATGGGCGTCTGGTTCCTGGCCGCCGCCACCGGCGACGCCATCGGGGCGCAGCTGCCGCGGCTGGACGCGGTGATCGGCCAGAGCCTCAACTTCCTGTGGCAGGGCGCCATGGTCATCGCGGCGGGTGCGGTGATGGTCTACTTCACCCGCCGCCTGAAGGTCCTCACCGGCGAGGCCGCGGCCGCCGCGCGCGAGCCGGTGCCGGCGGTCGCCTGACCGTCGATCCGGGCGGGGATCCGGGCGGGGATCCGGGCGGCCCGTACGGCCGCCCGGCCCGCGCGCCGCCGCTCAGGTCCCGGCGGTGGCCCCCTCGCGGGCCGCGGCGACGATGGGCGAGGCGCGGAACTCCCGGGCCAGGGAGTCCAGCGGGCCGCTGTCCAGCCGGTACGGGTCCGCGTGCCCGCCCTCCGCGGCAGCCGCCCGGCGGCGGCAGGCCGCGGCGAGCATGGCCGCGTCCGCGACCACGGCGGCCCGGGCCTCGCCCAGCCCCTGCCCGCGCGCCACCTCGTACGCGGTGTCCCGTACGGCCGGGTCGAACCAGGGGGCCAGCGCCAGGATGCCGTCGTCGATCACGGACTCGCGGTGGACCAGGCGGATCCCGACCGGCGACCACCAGGCCAGCGGAACCGTCCGGGCCCGGGCGCCGGCGCACCCGCGCAGCGCCTTCCACAGCGGGCGCAGCCGCCGGTACCGGCCGAAGTCCTGCCAGGCCGCCGACCCGCCGACCAGCGGCGCGACGAACCCCGCACCGATCATCAGGGCCGCCCCGTAGGCCAGCCCCAGCGACAGGTCCGCCGGGACCACCCAGTCGCGGCCGGCCCAGCGGGCCGTCACCGAGGCCCACTTCAGGGCGAGGTAGGCCAGGTCCAGCAGCCCGCCGAAGACGATCAGCGCCAGCCCGGTGCGCAGCGGGCGCAGCGAACGGTCGGCGCGCCACAGCCACTTCCCGCACAGCACGGTCAGCGCCGAGGTCCCGACGGTGTGGGCCAGCAGGAAGCAGACGATCATCTCGCGGATACACGGAGTCGTCGCGTAGTACGTGTCCAGGTCCCGCAGCCGCTCCACCGGCGCGTCGCCGATCACGAACAGCACCACGATCGCCACGGTCACCGAGCCGAACGCGGCCACGGTCAGCCGGGTGGCCCGCCGCACGGCCGCGGGCGGGCCGCCGCCCCACTGGAGGACCAGCACGACGCAGGTCCCCGAGAAGACGGTGATCAGGCCGAACACCAGCGGCGCGGAGAAGTTGACCACGCCGGTGAGCCGGTTGACCGTGGAGATCGTCGACGGCGACGCCAGGAACGTCAGGGGGGCGCCCACGACGAGCAGCGCGCACGCGGCCCGGTTCAGGGGCTGGTCCCATCCCCGGCGCAGCGCGGGCGCCTTGATCAGCAGCGCCAGGATCATCACGGATCCCGGCAGGTAGCGCAGGATCTCCTCGCTCACCGGGCCTGTCCGACGGGGTCGGCCGGGCCGGGTACCGGGCCGAGCCCGGCGACGGCCCGCTCGGCGGCGGTGAGCGGCGGCGCCTTGAGCGCGCCGCGCTGCGACGCGCGCAGGACGTGCCAGACCACCGACGGGTGCAGCCAGTGGGCGGGCCCGCTGCTCATGGTCAGCACCTTGAACAGGGCGGCGGTGAGCGCCTCGTGGGTGGTGGCGCCCGTCATCAGCCGGTTGACGTACGCGTTGAGCAGGCCGGTTCCGGCCCGCAGCTTCATCCCGGTAGCCCCCGGATACAGGATGTCCTGCGAGGTGGCGAGCTCCCAGGCGGTCGCGACCTGCGGGGCGATCACGCGCTGCGCCTCGCGGCCGAAGCCGGGGTGGGCGAGCCCCTTCTGCCGCAGCAGGGTGCGTACGGCCTGCAGACCCTGGGCGGCGACCGTCATGCCCTGTCCGTAGAGCGGGTTGAAGGTGGCGACCGAGTCGCCGACGGCGAAGAACCCGTCGGGCAGCTCGGCCTTCTCGAAGTAGATCCGGCGGTTGGCGGTGCCCTGGGTGACGGCGACGTCCGTCAGGGGCTTCCTGCCCTCGAGGAGTTCGCCGACGATCGGGTCCCGGATGCTCTTGGCGAAGGGGATGAACCGGTCGGGGTCGCCGGTCGGCTGGCCGCCGCGGGTGCCGGAGAGGGTGGCCTGCCACTGGCCGTTCTCGATGGGCACGATCGTGGCGGTCTGCCCGGGGACGGGCACCCGCGGGTCCGACTGCACGTTCACGATGGGGAAGCCCATCTCGTGGGCTCCGGCCGGGGCTTCGAAGATCCTCGTCGCGTAGACGAGGCCGGAGTCGACCTCGGCCTGCCGAATCCCGGTCACGCCCAGGGCCTGGAGCCAGGTCCGGGCGCGCGAGCCGCGTCCGCTCGCGTCGACCACGAGGTCGGCGGACAGCAGCAGGCCCTGCTCCTCCGGAGTGTCGACCCGGACGCCGGTGACCCGGGCCGCCGTGCCCTCCAGGGCCCGGACGCGGGTCTGCTGGAGGGTGGTCACGCCCTTCAGGCCGGTTACCCGGGTGCGGACCACCGAGTCGAGCAGGTCGCGGCTGCAGGAGATGTTGAACTGCTTCTCCCCGCAGCGCGGGATCCAGCCCTGGGCGGTCTTGGTCACCAGGTCGGTGGGCAGGCTACGGCGGATGGCGCCCGCGGCCGTCCAGTCGTCGGTGATGCCGGGCAGGATCTTCTCGATCGCGCGGGCACCGCCGGACCACAGGAGATGGGTGTGCCGGGCCTGCGGCAGTCCGCGCCGCGGCGCCGGGCCCTCGGGGAGGGGGTCCGCGTCGACGACGGTGACCGTCGCGTGGTCGGCGAGGACGGCGGCCGCGAGCAGGCCGGCCAGACTGCCGCCGATGACGACGGCGTGGCGGGGCGGGGAAGGCTGGGTCATCGTGTCGTGCTCTCTGTCGGGGCCGTGCTGAGGGCATCGGCGCGAGGGGTGCGGGCTGGGGCGGGGCCGGTCACCGTCGTGACACGGGGCTCCCCCAGCCGAGCGAGGTCTTGATGCGCTCGATCGCCTCGGGGAACTGCTCTTCCCGGGGTGGAGGCAGGTACGGCCTGAGGAGTTTGCCGAGGTGCAGGCCGAAGATCTCGGCGCGGATCTCCGCCGGATCCCCGTGGTCGGCGCGGGCGGCGGCCTGCCGGATCACCTCGGTGAGTCCGGCATCGGAGTACAGCAGTGCGGACAGGTCGCCTTGACGTCCCGTCAGGCGCGCGGCCACCGCCATGCCCGGCCCGTGGCTGTCGCAGGTTCCCTCGTCGACGTGCCACAACTCGTGGCAGGCGATGACGAGCTGGTGCTCGGGGCGGGTGCGCTCCTCGATGACGAGCAGGTCGCGCTCGTCCATCTCCAGCCACAGCCCGCTGGCGGTGCCGGGCGGGAAGGAGGCGAAACGGAAGTCGACCGTGCGGCCGCCGCGGCGACGCGCGTAGGCGGAGCACAGCCGCCCGATGATCTCGCCGGCCGCGGCCGGCGGAGACAGCCGGACGTCCGCCAGCAGCTCCCCGGCGAGCCGGCGCATCGCACGCGTGGTCCTCATCGCGCTCCCCCTTCGGCGGACGGGCCTTCGGGGGCGGGGCCTTCCGGGGCGGGGCTGTCGGCGGCCGGGCGTTCGGGGGCCGGGTCGACGGCCGGCGGGTGTCCGCCGGTGTCGCCGCCCGCCGGGCGGCCGAGCCGGCCCTCCCGGCCGAGCTGGCCCTCCCGGGCGAGCAGGTCGTCCAGGTGGTCGGCGAGGGACTTCCAGCCCCGCGGGGAGAGCCGGCCGGCCCGGGTGACGATGCTCCGTACGTCGTGCGCGCGCAGCACGGCGAGCATCGGATTCTCCTGCTGCCGCTCCGCGCACTCCAGTTCGCGCGCGAGGGCGGTGAGGGTGGTGCCGAGCGCCTCGGCGTCGTCGGACATCAGGAAGCCGCCCTCCACGCCGAAGAACCGCTGGATCCCGGCGGCCGCGGCGAGGTTCGGCAGGCCCTCGCCCTGGGTGAGGCGGGTCAGCGACTGGCCCGAGGCGTCGAAGGACTTGGCGATGGCCGCCAGCGAGTGGGGCTGGCCGTCCTCCCGTACCCGGGTGCGGCGCAGGTGGTCGAACCGCTCCCGCACCTGCTCCCTTAACGGGAGCCGGGGCGGTCTGCCGTCGAGGGTGAGCCGGATGGCCTGCGGGGTCATGCCGGTGAGGTGGGAGAGGTGCTCCAGGTCGTCGCGGCCCTCCGGGGTGAGGGCGAGGGCCCGTTCGACGGCGCTCTTGCCGTCGGCCAGCAGGAAGCCGGCGTACACGCCGAAGAACCGCTGCACACCGGCCGCGTGGCCCAGCCGGAGCAGTCCGGTGCCCGCGTTGAGAGGGCCCAGCGAGGCCCCGGTCGCGTCGAAGTCCTCGGCGATGGCGGCGAGCGGCCACTCCCGGCCGTGCTTGTCGCGGCGGGTGGCGCGCAGTCGCAGGAAGCGCTCGTGCACCCTTTGTTCCAGGGGGAGTTCCGCGGCCCGGCCCGCGATGACCGCCGGTATCCGGCCGGGTTCGACCCCGGAGAGGTGGCTCAGCCGCGGTACGGCCAGCACGTGCGCCGGATCCTGCCCGTGCCGCTCCGACAGCTCCTCCACGCGCCGCCAGAGCGCGGTGAGATCGGGTCGGGCGGCGGCTCGCACCGGCTGCTTCTCCGTAAGTCGACAAGACGTTCGAGGGGGCTGGGCTGCGTGAAGCCTAGCCGCCCGCCCCGCGCCGAACCAGCGGTAACACAACATTTCCTGCCGTACGGCTCAAAAAAGGTTGGCATGGCAGTGGAGTTGGGACGGAGGAGCGAAAGAGAGTGGAGGCGCTGGGTCTCGGCGCCGCCGGACCGGTGGAAGCCGCAGCACCCATCCTGATC